>JAGRJL010000328.1 GCA_020442775.1 Lysobacterales bacterium
GACGGCTACACCCCGCCCAGCGATCAGCTGGTGGCGGTCAATATCAGCTACACCTTCCGCGCCTTCCTGAACGACGCCGAGAGTGGCGTGTTCCAGTGGCTGTATGTGGAGACGTTGGGCCACATGAGCACCAACGGGATGAAGAAGAACGACCACAACAACCGCGGCTGGGGCAACGGCAGCGTCCAGATCTCGGTCCCGCCACCCAGCGGCGTGCCGCTGTTCTACGACGCCTCACCGGCCAACACCAACAACGAGAAATCGGTCACTACCACGGTCGGCTTCGATGTCGGCTACCAGACCGGCTCACTCAACTACAGTCAGTCGCAGACCGAGACCATCCGCGACTGGAAGGTGATTCAGCAGACTACCCAGTCCTGGCTGTACGAGATGTCCTCGCCGTTCAGCGGCAACTCGGACAAGTTCCCCGACGACGCGGTGAAGTACAACGCCGGCAAGGCACGCCACGAGATCAAGTCCTGGCCTGATCTCACCACCAGCGTGTTCCGCTGGAGCACCATGAGCGTCTATCGCAACGATCGCCCGACTGCCGGCAACGTGGTAGTTTCACCGGCGATCAAGACCCGCGCCATCTTCATGCATCTGCACAACTCCTGGCCGAGCTGGGATGGCTATTACTGGTGGTCCTGGATCAACATCGACGAGCAGTTCACCCTGGATTTCTCGGTGGTGGACAACGCCTGATTGCTGTCCGGCGCAGCTCCAACCCGGGTGCCGATGCGCTGCGGCGGGTCGGTACTCGGATTCCATCAGAGCAGGTGCTCGCACAGCTGTCCACAGACCTCGCCGACCCGAGACTGGCGCCGCACGGACCAGCCCTGCGGCAGGGTCATCGGCATCGCCAGCGGCGACTCCAGATAAATCAGGCTGTCCGAATCCAGCCAGCCACCCTGCGTGAGCGCGGCGAGCGTGGCGCTCCACAAATCGCCGGCAAAGGGCGGATCGATCAGAATCAGGTCGAAGGGTCGCTCGCTACCCTGCTCTAGCACGCTGAGCGCATCAGCCTGCAGCAGTTCCACCCGACAGCAACCCGATCGCGCGGGATCGTCCAGGCGCAGCCGCTGCAGCTGCGCACGCAGGGATTCCGCCAGGCGCCGGTCGCGCTCCACCAGCCGCACCTCGGCCGCACCGCGGGAGGCGGCCTCGATCCCGAGGGCGCCGCTGCCCGCATACAGATCCAGCACCTGGGCACCCACAATGCTTGGTCCCAGCCAGTTGTAGAGGGTCTCGCGCAGTCGATCCGGGCTCGGACGCAGCCCCGGGGCGTCGAGCACCGGCAGTTTGGAGCCGCGCAGTCGTCCGCCGATGATGCGCACCTGACTGGGACCGCCGCTGGTTCGGTCGGATCGCTGCTTCGCTGAACGCATGCCTGCCTGGATTGGCCCAAAGCCCACAGTCTAACGGTCTGGCGGAACAGCGAGAGCAGTCCATCGCAGGATCGTTGGATGTCGATGCGATACTGCCTCAATGACCAAGCGCTACGACCAAGCCTACTTCGACCGCTGGTACCGCGATCCGCGCTTTCGGGTGATGACCCCAATGGAGCTGGACCGCAAGGTTCGACTGACCCTGGGCATTGCCGAGTTTCACCTGGGTCGACCGGTGCGTAGCGTGCTCGACGTCGGCTGCGGTGAAGGCAGCTGGCGCGCCGCCCTGCTGCGCCATCGGCCCAAACTGAACTATCTGGGCCTGGACAGCAGCGAATACGCGGTCGCGCGCTTTGGGCGCACCCGCAATCTGCGGCTGCTGTCCTTCGGTCAACTGGCCGAGCAGCGCTTTGATCACAGCGTCGATCTGCTGATCTGCGCCGACATGATTCACTACCTGTCCACCCGCGAGCTCAATCGGGGCCTGAGCGGCTTCGCCGAGCTCTGCCATGGGGTGGCCTATCTGGAATGCATGAGCGCCGATGACGATTTCGTCGGCGATGAGCAGGGCTACGTGCGACGCAGCGCGCGCTGGTACCGCAAGGCCTTTGCTCAAGCCGGCTTCATCGGCTGCGGCAATCACTGCTATCTGGCGCAGCCGCTCAGGCAAACGGCGATGGCGCTGGAACTGGCTTGAGGACTCGCTAGCTAGAGGCCCAGCGTCTGGACAATCTGCGCCGGCGGCGCCTCACCAACGCCGTTCTCGGCCACCAGCTGGCGGGTCAGCTTGAGCTGTTCGATGGTGATTTCCAGCGGCTCGGTGTAGGTCTCAGGTTCGGTTTCCACTGCTGCCTGCAGACCGACCAGCGCACGCTCCATCATGGTGACGGCCGGTCCGTAGTAGCCGTTGCGGGAAAGAAAATGGCCGATTTGAATGTCGTCCACCGCCAGCTCCGGGTGGCCCGCCTGCAGCATTTGGCGGTGGGTTGACCAGACCTCCAGACAAACTCCCAGCCCTTCGTCATAGCGCTTGGCAAGGGTGAGCTTGGACTGCAGGGCCTTGAGTGCGTAAAGCAGATCAAACTTCCGATCGAGCGCCCGGTAGATCGCGACTCCCTGCTTGATCAGTGCGATCGCTTGATCAACCTCGCCCAGCTCGTAGAGCACCTGCCCCCGATCCACCAGCACCACCGCCACGCTGCTGTGCTGGTCACCATACAAGCGCTTGGCCATCGCCCCGGACTCGTCCAGCAGCTTCATCCCGCGGTCGAAATCACCGGTGTAATTGACCGCATGGGACAGCCGATAGAGGTCATTGACCACCTCGGGATGATCGTCAGGATGCAGCTGCCGGCTGATCGCCAGCGCGCGTTCGCCAATGGCCACCGCTTCGGGATATCGGCGCTGAGTGCTGTAGGCCAGCTCCAGCTGCCGGGCAACGCGCGCAATACGCGGCTCGTTCGGCCCACCGTGCTTTTCGTACAGCACAATGGCCTTCTCGGCCAGCGCAGCCGCCTCGTTCATCTTGCCGCTGCGGATCATCATCAGGACCTGCGACTGCAGCAGATCGGCGACCTGCTCGGACTCGGGATCTTCGCCGCGGGCGACCGTCAGCGCCGCGTTGATCCGCTGCAGCGCCGCCTCGGTCTCGCCCAGATGGTTCTCCACCTCGGCCAGCCGGCGCTGGGTTTCCAGCACGCTGGGATCACTCGCGGGCAGCAGCGCCGAACGCGCGGCGAGCGCCTCGCCGAGCAGTTCCCTGCTGCGCGGCAAGCGCTCCAGCTGCGCGTCCACCACCCCGATGGTATGCAGCAGCCTGGCCCTGGCCAGCGGTACGTCGGAAAGATCGCTGCGCAGGCGGGCGACCCCGTTCTCCAGCACTTCGGCCACGGTCAGTCGCTGACCGCGGGCGTTGCCGGGATCGGCCGACTCGATCAGTTCGACCAGAAAGCCCAGCGCACTCTCGGACTCCAGCCGGGCCTGCTTGGCGCGCTCGGCTTCTCTGGCCACGAACCAGGACTGCACCGCAATCGCGATCGCCGCCAGCAGCACCACCGCCACCGCGGTGCGCCGCAGCCGCCGCTGCAGTCGCAGGCGCGGCAGTTCGGCGACCTGCTGCAGCTGGGCCACCACATCGGTCGCGGTCGGCCGCAGGCTGGGATCCGGGCTCTTCAGACGCCGGATCAGCCGAGTCAACTCGGCACTCAATCCGCTCGGCTCACGCGACTCGGCCCGCGCGCAGCGCGCCAGCAGGTCCGGTCCCGGTTCGAACGGCGCCTGACCGGTCAGCAGCTCCTGCAGCAGCAGGCCGAAGGAATAGACGTCGCTGGCGGCACCGGCGCGTTCGCCGCGCGCCTGTTCCGGCGCCATGTAGCCGAGCGTACCCATGATTCCGCTTTCTTCCAGGGTCCGGTCACCGCTGTGTCCGCCCTCCTGTCCGCTGCTGACGATCCGACCACGGTTCTCCGAGCGCGCCAGGCCAAAGTCCAGCACCTTCGCCACCCCGCCGTCGGTGACCATGATGTTCTCGGGTTTGAGGTCGCGGTGAATGGTGCCCCGCTGGTGGGCGGCCTCCAGCGCCTGCCCCACCTGGATTGCGATACTGAGGGGATCGACGATCGCGCCGGCATCGAGCAGCGCGCGCAGGGTCTGACCTTCGATCAGCTCCAGCACCAGCACGTCCTGCTGGTCGCCTTCGAAGAAGTCGTAGACTTCGCAGACGTTGGGGTGGCGCAAGCGCGAAAGCAGCTGGGCTTCGGTCAGGAAGCGGGTGCGCTCTGCCGGCGACAGGCGCAGCGCCGCCCGCATCAGCTTGATCGCCACCGGCCGTTCAAGAACTTCGTCAGTGCCCGCGTAGACCTCGCCCATTCCACCCCTGCCGAGCAGCCGCTCAACCCGGAAACGACCGAGAACGGCGCCGGGCTGCAGCACTTCCGCGGCGCCGTGCTGGCCTTGCGGCAGTGCCACCGGCGCCTGCTCCAGGAAGCGGGTGGTCATCGCTTCGCCGGCGCGCAGCAGTTCCTCCACTTCGCCGCGCAGCGATGCCTGTTCCGCACAATGATGGTCGAGCAGCGCAGCGCGCTGATCTGCCGGCGCGTCGACCACCTGCTCCAGAACCGCCTTGATGCGCGCGTATCGCTCAGGTTGCATGCGGCGTGCCTCTCCCTTTCAAGCGAGGGTCGCGATGACCCTGGCAACCCAGTGTAGCGGCTGACGGGAGCACCACGCTCCGGAGGCTCTGATGCGGCGCGTCAATGTAAAGCTTTGGCCCCATTTCCAGCCGCTCCCGCACAAGCGTGAGGGGAAGGTGAATGATAGATGCGGCGAGTTTCCGGCTCGTGCGGTCGCTATCGCGCCAGCATTCCGGAATGGGGGACTCGCTGACCATTGCGCCGAATGGCGCACGAACTCGCAAACCATGGGGAGCAAGCTATGAGAAAGCATCACTTGAGCTACTTGGCCGCCTGTGCAATCGCGCTCGGCGGGCTGGCCGCCGCCAGTGCCGCCCAGGCCCAGGCCGATGCGGAAAAATCCCGACCGGTACTGTCGCTGTACCACGTTGAAGTCAAACACGGTGAGTCCCGTGCCTGGCGTGAGGGAGTGAAGGCGCTCAAGGACTGCTACGGGGAGCAGAAAGGCGAACGCTCCTGGTGGACCTGGGAAAGACAGAATGGCCGCGGCACCCTCTACACGGTCGTGCTCTCCTCACCCAGCTGGGCCGATTTTGACAATCAGGACCCCAACATGCGGGCCTGCTACACGATCTTCGACGAGAAGATGTCGCCCCATGAGGTGAGCGTCACCACCCAGTTCATGCGCCCCAACAGCGACCTTCATCAACCGGGCACCGGCCCGGTCGCTCGGGTCACCGGGCTCACCCTGAATGACTACGACAAGTTCATGGAAGTCGCCAAGGCGGTGACCGAGACCCAGAAGGCCGAGAAGGCCGCCCCGCGTGAGTGGTTCGACAATATGGCTGGCGCAAACGGTGAAGAGGATGTGCTGGTGATCCGTCGCTACGACAACTACGCCGGGATGGACGCCGAAGAAGAGGGACTGTGGGCAATGATGACCCGAGTCCACGGCGAAGAGAAAAGCAAGGCCTGGCGTGCGCAGGCCCGAGAAGCCATCGATGCCGGCTGGACTTACATTTACGAGTACAAGGCCGACTTGAGCTACGAGCCGACGAAGAAGTAACGGAGTTCCAGAGGGAGCAGGGCCCAGGGCAAAGGGCCCAGATAGGCGGCTTGTCGGCACCTACTGGGCCCTGGGCCCTGCTCCCTGAGCCCTCCGAGCTCAGCTCGCCATCGCCCGACCCAGCCACAGCTTGGCCATCGCCCACTCGCGCTTGACGGTGCGGGTGGAGATAGACAGCGCGGCGGCGATTTCCTCGCCGTCCAGTCCGCCGAAGAATTTCAGGGTCACGATTTCTGCCTGACGCGGATCCAGCGCCTCCAGATCGGTCAGCGCATCGTCCAGGCGGGTCAGCTCCAGCGGCTTGCGCTCACCCGAGTCGATCGCACTGTTGAGCGTCAGCAGGGTCTCACCGGATCCGCGCTTGGCTGCCTCCCGCCGACGGTAACGCTCCACCAGCACCCGGCGCATGGTACGGGCGGCGATCGAGAAGAAGTGCGCGCGACCTTCAAAGTCCACCTGATCGACGTCGATCAACTTCAGATAGGCCTCGGCCACCAGTTCGGTAGGCTGGATGGTCGCACCACCATCCCGCCGCAGCTGGGCCTGGGCCAGACGCTTGAGTTCGGCGTAGACCGTCGGCAGCAGCTGATCAAGCGCCTCGCGCTCGCCCGATTGCCAGCGATTGAGCAGCAGGGTGACGTTGCCGGTGGATTCATCTGCCATGGTCGAATTGTATCCAGCGATCGGCTCGAATGAGAGAAGAGCGGGGAGCGAGTGCCAGTGGCCAGTTCCAGTGGCCAGAAGAGCCAAAGCGAAAAGCTCAGCCGGTCACGCCGCGCGCCCGCAGGCTTGTTCGTGCTCTTGCTCCACCTGGCCACTGGAACTGGCTACTGGAACTGACTCTTCGCTACCGCACTTTGCCGCTCCGCTCCACCCCGGGCAGGAGGTCGAACTCGTCAATCAGCTGCATGAACTCCGGCCGCCGCCAGCCCGAGTCATAGACTTCACGAACGTAGGGCCTGGCTTCTTCGACGCGCCCAAGCATCACCAGCGCAATCAGGTGATTGTGGATGATCGCGTGATCGCGACCGGCGGCAATCAGCGGCTCGGTGATCTGCAGCACTTGCTCGAAGGCTTGCTGTGCCTCGGCCATGCGCCCCATGCCGCGCAGGATCCGACCCTCCGAAACCAGGGTGACCGCCAGGCCATTCTGGGTTTCGGCGCTGCCGGGATCACGCTCCACCGCCAGGCGCGCCAGCGCGGTGCCCTTGCGGGTGGTTTCCAGGGCCGCCGGCAGATCGCCTCCCAGCTCCAGCGCCCGGCCCAGCATCCAGTAGGCGGTAAGGCGATTGTCCTGCAGCTTGGCGTCATCCGGATTGGCCTGGGCCAGCGCCATGTCGAGGTCGAACGAGGCCTGGCAGGCCTCCACCACCTTCGCGGGATTCTGACTGTCGTAATAGGCCATGCAGCGCTTGTACTGGATGTCGCCCAGATGGGGCCGTAGCCCGGGAATCTTCGCCACGGCCGGAATTGCCAGCGCCTTGGCCTCATCGAGCAATTCCAGCGCCTGCAGAGCCCTTCCCTGACGGAACTGGCTGTCGGCGTAGAGATAGATCGCGCGCAGCAGCAGCGACCAGCGCTCCTCGGCGCTGGGCTCACCCTCGGGGCCTTCACCCGGCGCCAGTCCCGCAGTCAACTCACGCGCCAGTTCGATCGCCCGCAGTCCGTGCGGATCACTCCCTGAGTAGTCGCCGGCATAGCGCAGCACTTCACCCAGATTGCGCTCGGCCAGGGCCAGTCGATATTGAATCAGCGGATCATCAGCTTTGGCCGCCGCCAGCGGCTGCAAGCCCTCCAGGGCGCGCTGGTAGGCGCTGATCGCTTCCTTCAGATGCCCCTGCATGTCGAGCACTTCGGCGACTCGGATCAGCGCCAGCGCCTGTTCACCGCGACCGCCGCCAATCGCTTCCGAGCGCAAATCGCCGTAGTAATCGACTGCCTTCAGCGCGACCGGCTCCAGCAGCGGCAACTTGCCGACCTTCTTCAGCTCGGTATACAGCTCACCCAACATGAATCCCGCCAGATCCTCGGCCTCGGCCTGGGCCTTCTCCGCATCTGCCTGCGCGGCCAGCGCCAGCTCTCTCTCCTGGCGCAGATCGAAGGTGTATTTCATTCCGGCGGCGGTCAGCAGCAGCAGGGCGCTGGCGACCAGGGCCATGCGCAAACGTCGGCGCCCGCGCTGGGCGATGCTCGCCAGCGCCTCACGCGCCTCGCGCGCGCTGGGGCGGTTGGCCGCATCGGCGGAAAGCAGACGCCGGAGCAGCTGGGTTTCCGCCCGAGGCAGGCCGCCGGGCACGCTCGCCTCTCCGCGCTGTGCGCGCGCGATCAGCTCCTCGCTGCTGGCACTGTGAGGAAAGGCCCGTTTGCCGGTGAGTAGCTCGATCAGCAGCAGGCCGAAGCTCCACAAATCGCTGGCCGTAGTGGCCGGCTCGCCACGCGCCTGCTCCGGAGCCAGATAGCCCGGGGTGCCGGCAATCTGGGTACCGAGGGTGTCGCCGTCAGGCTTTGCCGGGTCGGCGGTGGCCGGGATCTGCTCGGCCCTGGCCAATCCAAAATCCAGCACCTTGACCTGACCTGCCGCGGTCAGCATCACGTTTTCGGGCTTCAAATCGCGGTGGGCGATACCGCGCTCGTGTGCCGCGGCGAGCGCCTCAGCCACCTGCATGGCAATTTCGATGGGCTGCTCCACCCCGCCCTGCTGCAGCAGCGCGCGCAGGGTCTGGCCTTCGATCAGCTCCAGCACCAGCACGTCCTGGGCCTGATCTTCGAAGAAGTCGTAGACCTGACAGATGTTGCGGTGGCGCAGACCGGAAAGCACCTGCGCCTCGGCCAGAAAGGCAGATCGGCGCAGCGCCGACATCCGCAAGGCGGCCTTCATCAGCTTCACCGCCACCGGCCGCTGCAGCAGCTCATCGGTGGCCGCGTAAACCTCGCCCATCCCGCCGCGTGCGAGCAGCCGATCCAGCCGGATCCGACCCAGTCGCTGTCCGGCGGCATCCTGTTCGTCCTCGCTCAGGGCGGCATCCAGCCCGGTGGGACTGTGCTCGAGAAAGCTCGCATCGGTTTGCGCCGCCAGCAGCTGTATTACCTCAGCCTGCAGTTCAGGGTCATCCGGACAGGCCTGAGCGAGCCATTCATCACGCTTTGCTTGTGGCTGCTCCAGGGCATCCATCAGCACCCGCTTGATCTGTTGATAGCGCTTGGGATCCATCCGCCGATCTTAACCCGCGAAATCCCGATGGCCCCTTTTGCCAGCCGGCTGCACAAACCCGAATGAGGCGGATCTTGATCGACCGCGCCTGTTCACTTCAAGGAGGCAGCGAGATGTTTGGATTGGTTGACGGACGAGGGCGGGCCCAGGGCAACGGGCTCACAAGCGCGCGCACCGCATCGGCGACGGGGTCGGCATGGCTGCGGGTGCTGATGCTGATGGGCGGAATCTCGTTGCTGGGCAGTGCCCAGGCGCAGATCTTCGGTGGGACCAACTACGGACCCATACCCGACGGTAGCGGCGCCGGCCCACTGGCCTACGGGGCGCCGCGCGACATTCGTTTCAACGTCAGTGGACTGAGCGGTTCGGTCGGCGAGGCCAGGGTCTACTTTCGCGCCAACCACCCCTGGGTGGGCGACCTGAAGGTGCAGCTGATTGCGCCCGATGGCCGTTCGCTCCTGCTGTTCGAGCGCACCGGCGCCACCACGCCGACTTCTGGCGGCTTCAACGCCAACCTGATCGACAGCGTGCAGTATCTGTTCGGCGATGACTTCAGCACGGTGACCGGCACCAACTGGTGGACCGCTGCCGACATTGGCGACAGCAACATCGGCCAGGCCAATCTGTTTAGCACCGTCGTTGGCGGCGGCGACGGCGTTGCCAATCCGGCACCGGCGACGTCGATGAACGCCATTTTCGGCAGCGGCGACCCCAACGGTACCTGGACCCTGCGCTTCGAAGACGGCTGGGCCGGCGACACCGGTGAAGTGACCGAAGCCGAACTGGTCCTGCCCAGCGCCGGCACCAGCCGTGTGGTCAGCAACGCCAACGATACCGGTGCCGGCAGCTTGCGCGAGGCCATGACCCTGGCCCAGCCGGGCGACGCGATTCGCTTCTCGGCCTTCTTCGACTCCCCGCGAACCATCAATCTGCAGAGTGCCCTGCCGCTGCTGCCCAGCGGGGTCGGCATCCTCGGTCCTGGCGCAGTGTTCCTGACCGTACGCCGTGACGCGGCCGCCGAATTCCGCATTTTCGAACTGTCGTCGGGATCGCAGGCCACCCTGTCCGGCATGACCATCGCCAATGGATCGGTGCCCACCTTGCAGGGCGGGGGCATTCTCAGCTCCGGCCGGTTGAGCGTGATTGGCTCGGTGATTCGTGACAACGTCGCCCAAGGCGGCGGCGGCATTACCAATCTGCAGGGTGATCTGACCCTGCTGCGCAGCACCGTGGTCGGCAATTCGGCTGCCTTCGGTGCGGGCGTCCGCACCCGCAACAACGCCACCGCGCTGATCGACAACTCGACGATTTCGGCGCAAGGCGGCGGTGACCTTGTGGGCCTGACGGTGCTTGCACAGCAAGGGACGACCAGTTCTCTGACTCTGCGTAACAGCACATTGACCGACACCGGCGGCAGTGCCGGAACCGGTCTGCTGATGTTCTCTCAGGGAGCGGGGAGCATCGCTTCAGTCACCATCAGCAACAGCCTGTTCGCGACCGCCAACCAGACCATAACGACCGGCACTGCCAATGGCGCTCCGCCACCGATCGTGATCTCCGACGGCTTCAACCTCGCCACCGATGGCGCCAACGGCCTCCTCACCCAGCCCAGCGATCTGCTCAATGCCAACGCCCCAATGCGGCCGCTGCTGAACAACGGTGGCGGGATCCTGGTCCATCGCCCGCTGCTAACCAGTGATGCGCTGGACAACGGCCGCGCCAGCGGCCCGCGGCTGAGCGATCAGACCGGCATTTTCGACCGGGTCACCGACTTGCAGGACAACCAGTATCCCAACGCCCCCGGCGGCGACGGCAGCGACATCGGCGCCTTCGAGCTCCCGGCGGCGCCGGTTGATTCGATCTTTGCCAACGGGATGGAGTGAGGAGAGGACCACTATCCGGCGCCGCCGATTGCCTCCGGCGGCGGCGCCAGCTCCGCGAATGAAACTGACAAATCTTTGCGCATCGGTGCCAATCGGTTGACCGAGCGCTTCGCCTGGCCCTTTTCACCGCGCGCCTGCACAAGCCACAGTGGGTTGCACCCTTCGCGCTCGCCCAAGACGAGGATCATCATGAACTCCTACCCATTGTCCCGGCGCTCCAGCAGTACCCACACGCTGATCTGGATGATGCTGGTGGCCACGCTGCTGGCGCCGACAATTGCCCTTGCACAGGACCAGTTCGTGCGCATCGTCAATCGTTGGAAACCCGCTCTGCAGCTCAACACCGAGCGCGGACCGGTCACCGCTGCGCCGGTCGATCCGAACTGGGAAAGCGCGGTGTGGATCATCGAGCCGGTCGCTGGCGAGAACTACGTCAGGTTGCAAAACCGCCAAAGCAGGACTTATCTGCATACCGAACATGAGCAACTGGAAATGGGCCGGATCCAGCCCGACTGGTGGAGCGCGATGTGGGAGTTGATGCCGGCGTCAGAGGGCTACGTTCGCCTGCGCAACCGACATCTAAACGCCTATCTGCACGTAGAAGATGGGCCTTTGGCGCTCGGAGAGATCGACCGGGGCTGGTGGAGCGCGATGTGGGAACTCAAGCCGCAGACGGCCTACATGGCGCAGCCGCAGGCCGCGCAGAATCCCTCCATCAGCGCGTCGGGATCGGGTTTCACGCGGTTGCTGGACGGCAATGAATACCTGGTCGGCGAGGCAGACCTGGGCTACGGCGCAATTGACCTGGAACGCCAGATCGCCGAGATCCAGCAGCTTGAGCACACTCCGATCAAGACCACGCAAAATGGCGCCTGGCAGTGGGCTGACTTCGTCCGCACAGCCTCCGGCACCGAGATCGCTGGCACTGCCACCTTTGGCCACATCCAGGGGATGACCTACTCGCCACGCTGGGGGTACCTGGTGACCGAGACCGCGACACCGGGCAACCAGAACGCCTATTTGCTGGGCCTGCAAGAACTCGGTGGAGGCAAGCTGCAGGGGTACCTGGTGGGAACGCCGCCCCACGTACCCAAGGATGAAAAGGACAACAGCTACGTCTCCAATATCGACGCCTCTGGTGATTATTTTGTCGTTGCGACGACCAAGGCGCTCCCGATCATTTACCGCATCGGCGAGGACGCGAGCGGCAACACCCGGATCCGCAAGCAGTGCACCGCCCCGGGACAAGCGACGGAGCTCTGGGCGCTCCTGGCCTACCATCCGGTGGAGCGGCGCATGTACTACTACGATGGCGCCAAGATGTATCGCGCGGCGGTGCGAGGTGGGGTCTTCTGCAATGCCAACGGGGCACAGTGGGAAGCGTTGGAGGTGGATTGGCCAACCGGTCGGGTGGCCGAAGAAATGGAAAGCACCAGCATGATCTACGACCGCAGCTCAGGTGATTTCTTTATCTTCGAATTCAACTGGAGCGGGGACGACACCTACGCCGCCTACGAGCGTCTGCGCTGGAGCGGCGGTCGCTTCAAGGTGGTGGGATCTGCACCCACCGCGATCAAACTGCGCTTTCCCGCGGTCCACCCCTTCATCAGCTTCCGCTCCGCGGGCGCGGCTGGAACCACGCCACAGGGTCGACTGGTGATGGCAGTTCCCTACCACACGCTGCTTGCCGACCCGGCCGGCGTGGTCACCCTGGACACCATCAAACTGCAGGGCTACCAGTGGACCACGCGTGAGCCCCTGGCCGCATCGCCATCACCGATTCGCAGCAAACCGCTCACCTCTTCCGACTTCGTCGGCAATCTGATGTGCGCGGTGGACGATCGGGCGCGCTCGAAGAAGAGCTGGGTGCGTCTGGGCAGCGGAGCTGGCTACTGGCCGCAGGTGAGCACCTCGTTCAATGCCCGGCGCGCCGGCATCCTGATCCCGGATTTGGTCTGGCCCACCGGCTTTCTGCTCGCTCGCGATGTGCCCAATCAACCCAAATCATGGGACATCCGTTTTGCGCATGGCGTCGCCGGTGCGCCCACCTACAAGCTGGGATTCACCGCCTATGAAGAAGACGACAGGGGCAGTTGGGCAGTTGCGCAGACCACCGACAATGGGCGCTACAGCTTCACCCCGATGGACAGCATCGAGCTGATTCCGCAAGGAACCGACGGCTGGTTCCGGATCCAGGGCAAGGCTCGCAGTCGCGGCCTGCGCTATTTGAGCTGTCGCCACTTCGAAGCAGCGCCAGAACCGCGCGAGAAGCACACCCTGCAATGGCGATCAAGCCTCTCCGAGGGTGACAGCGACAACCCGATCGGGCAGCTGTTCCGGCTCTGCAGGAGCCAGGATCTGAACCAATGCGCCGCGCTGCCGGTGCCAAACTAG
>JAGRJL010000020.1 GCA_020442775.1 Lysobacterales bacterium
CCAGTCCGGCGGCCAGCGTGGTGCTGGATCCGGACGATCTGGCCGTTGCCGGTGAAACCTGCACGCTGACCATTCGCGCGGCAGGCATCACCGACGCCGACGCCGGCGACCCGCCGGACAATCTTGCCGCGGACGTCGTCGTCACCATCGAATACGACGATCCGGCGGTGGCGGTCGACGACGCCTACAGCGTCACCCCGCACCTGTTGCTCAGCATCGGTGCTGGCGCCCCGCAGGGCGGCGGTGTACTCGGTAATGACACCCTCGGTAGCGCCGTGATCACCGGCTTTGGCCCGTTCGGGAACTGCAATCTGGTGGTGCCCAACGGCACCAATGCGGCGGCCTCCAGCAACGGTGGCCGGGTGGTGCTGGCCACTGACGGCAGCTTCAGCTACGGTCCGCCGGCCGGGCTGGTCGACAATGCCCTGCCGACACCCGAAGACAGTTTCTGCTACACGCTGACCGGTGGCAGCATCGGCATCGTGGGCCTGAACATCGCGTTGACCGAACTGGTGTGGTTTGTCGATGCCAATTACCTTGGCGCCAACGGTGCCTCGGACGGCACCCAGCAGCGACCGCACACGACGCTGGGCGCGGTAGCGGCGGTCGACACTGCCAGTGACACCATTCACCTGGTTTCCAATCCATCCGCCTACACCGGCGGGATTACCCTCGAAGCGAGCGAGCGCCTGATCGGCAGTGGCTCTGGCAGTGACCTTGCGACGATCACCGGGATCATGCCGGTAGCCGGCAGCGCCTTCCCAGCGCTGGGCGGCATGGCGCCAACCATCACCTGCGCCGGCACCTGCCTGACTCTGGGCAGCAACAACCTGCTGCGCGGCGTGGTGATGGGCAACCCCGGCGCCGCCGGCACCGCCATTGACGGCGCTGGTTTCGGTACCTTGACGGTGGCCGAGACCACGATCAACGCCAATGGTCGCGCGTTGAACCTGAGCAACGGCACGCTAAGCGGTGGCTTCGTTGATATCGACGTCAGCGGGGGCAATTCGCAGGGCGTCAACTTGAGCGCGGTCGGTGGCACCTGGTCGGTGGTAAACAACCTCAGCATCGGCAACGTCTCGGGAACCGCGCTGAATATCGTCAGCACGCCAGCCGGCGGAAGTGCTACCTTCACTGGGGGTCTGACGATCAACAAGACTGCAGCCGGCGCCGGCGTCAACTTCAACGTGAATGCCGCGCCCATCAACCTGGGGGCGGTCAGTGTCACCACCGGCGCAGGTCCGGCGCTGACGCTGGACAATTCCAGCGGCGCCATCACCATTGCGTCTGGGACCGTCAGCGCCACCGGCGGATCTGCCCTCAACAGCTCCGGCAGCACCCTGGCGGTGACCCTGGCAAGCGCCTCATCCACCAACAGCACTACCCAGGGCATCAATCTGAACAATGTCACCGGCTCGGTAAACATTGGCGGCGGCAGCGTCAGTGGATCAACGGGAACCGCATTCCTGGCGCAGGGCACCTTGGGATCAACCAGCTACTCGGGCAGCATCGCCAAGACCAGCGCCGGGCGCCTGGTCGACGTAGGCGCTGGCGGCAGCGGTACGGTGACCCTGTCCGGAAATCTCAGCTGCACTGGCAGTTGCGGAACCGGCGGCGGCAACCACGGCCTGCGCGTCACAGGGCGATCGGCAGGCGTGGTCACCTTCTCAGGAGCCACCAAGACCTTCAACGCCAGCGGCGCCAATCCGGGCATCAGCCTGACCAGCAACACTGGCGCGGTGATCAACTTCACCAACGGCGGCCTTGCCGTCACCAGCACCACCGGCAATGCCTTCGAGGCAACCGGCGGCGGCATCATCAACGTCGCCGGAAACGGGAACATGCTGAGCAACACCTCCGGCATCGCGCTGAACGTGTTGAACACCACCATCGCCGCCACCGGCCTGACCTTCCAGAGCATCAACTCCAACGGCGGCGTCAACGGCATCGTGCTCAACAACACCGGCACCAGCGGTGGACTGACCGTGACTGGCGTGGGCACCACGGCCGGCTCGGGTGGCACCATCCAGAACAAGACGGGCGATGGCATCCGCCTGGAAAGCACTCAGAATCACATGCTGAACCACATGAACCTGACCAGTACTGCCAGCAACAATGGCCCGGGGCCCTGCGGCAACGACGTGACCGGAAACACCGGCTGCAACGCCGCAATCAACATGCTCGCGGTCGCCAATGTGACCCTGACCGGGATCAATATCTCTGGCGGTCAGCAGTACGGGATTAACGGCAACGGGGTTTCCGGCATCAACTTCACCGGCCTGACCGTCAGCGGCTCCGGCAATGAGCCGGAAGAGGATGGCATTCGCTTCTTCAACCTGTCCGGCAGCTGCCGTATCCGCAACACTACCGTGCAGAACAGCTTCAGCAACAATGTGCGGATCTACAACAACGCGCCCACGCCACTGCTGATGTTTATTGATGAGGATGTCGCCAACACCAGTCGATACCTCAACGCGCTGAATGATGACGGCATGCGTTTCGAAGCCACCAACATGGCCAACATCGCCATGAACGTGTTCGATACCGACTTTGACAGCTCGGATGGGGACCACATTCAGGCCGCGATCGGTGATAGCGCCGGGATGGTCTTGAATTTCTCCAACAACACCATGATTGCCACCAATGCGACTGTGCTGGGATCGGGAATTACCCTGAATTCCGGCGGCAACTTCAGCGGCAGCATGACCTTCGACGTCACCGGCAACACGATCAACGGGGCCAACGCCAAGGCGATCAATGTCAATCAGGGCACCACGACCCTTGACGGCGGCACCGGCACGATCAGCGGCAACATCATTAACAACCTGATTGGCCAGACCGGCCAGGCCGAATCCGGTGGATTTGGAATCGACGTGGTCGGTAACGGCGCGGGAACGACGACCGTGAGGCTACAGGGGAATGTGGTGCGCCAATTCATGGGAGACCACGGCATCCGCATCCTTCATCGCGATGGCACCGGTCGGATCAACGCCACGCTGAACAACAATACGGTGACCCAACCCGAGCCTCTGGGCTTTAACGGTGTCCTGGTTCAGGCGGGCGCCAGTTCGACCTTGCCCGACTCCGGCACCATCTGCGTGGATCTGGACAACAATGTGTTCGTCGGGAGCGGCGCGAACGGGAGCGCCACAGAGAGCGACTTCCGCATCCGTCAACGCTTCTCCACCACCATCGAGGTACCGGGATACATGGGCGGCCTGGTGTTGCCATTCATCACGCCGACCAACCCGATGCTGGGAACGGCCAGCGAAACCACCCAGGCACCCGGTGCCTTCGCCAACTCCGCCAACGGCATCAGTTGCCCGACGCCCTGAGTCAAGGCGTCACCCGATCCGGTAACAGCACCACCGGATCGGGTGACATCGCCGTGGAATACGTAGCTCGCGCCGGTACGCCGGCGCTACACTGTGCTGATCACCGCGTGCCGGAGTAGCGCCTGGATGTCCGAACCCTTCCTCGCCGAAATCAAGATCGTCGGATTCAATTTTCCGCCACGCGGCTGGGCCTTCTGCGACGGGCAGATACTCCCCATCAACCAAAATCAATCGCTGTACTCGCTGCTAGGCACCACTTATGGCGGCGACGGGGAGACCAGTTTCGCCCTGCCCGACCTGCGCGGCCGCTGCGCCGCGCACCGCGGCAGCCAGATTACCCAGGGGCAAAGCGGTGGTGCGGAATCCCACACGTTGAACGTTAGCGAGATGCCTATCCATCAGCATCAGGCGCGCGCTCGAGCGGTTTCTGCCTCCGGCCGCGATCCCAGTGGCAACGTGCTTGCGAGGACGCTCAATCTATACGCAGATCCAGGCAGTACCGTGGACTCCGGCAGCGGCACGGTGACTGCGAGCGGCGGCAGCCAGGCTCACCAGAACATGCAACCATATCTGGCGCTGAACTTCGTCATTGCCCTGCAGGGCTTGTTTCCGTCCCGGAACTAGGAAAGCACCATGTCCCAACCTTTCGTCGGTGAAATCCGCATGTTCGCCGGCAATTTCGCCCCAGCCGGGTGGGCCTTCTGCGACGGTCAACTGCTGGCCGTTTCGCAGAACGACGCGCTGTTTTCGCTACTGGGCACCATCTATGGGGGCGATGGCGAAACCACTTTCGGGCTTCCGGACCTTCGCGGTCGCGTACCGATTCATGCCGGAACTGGACCGGGCCTGAGCCCTCGCCCGCTGGGCGGTCGGGCCGGTGTGGAGGAAGTCACCCTTACCGCCAGCCAGCTGCCAAACCACGATCACGGTCCCATGCAGTTCAGCAGCGGCACCGGTATCAGCAACGATCCAGGCGGCCGGGTCCCGGGAAACTCTCCCAGCGTGGACCTGTGGATAGAGGACATCCAGGCCGCCAATCTGGATGCGAGTGCGGTCACGATCCGCGGCGGCAGCCAGCCGCACACCAACCTGATGCCCTTCGTATGCATCCATTTCATCATTGCCCTGTTCGGCATCTACCCCTCACCGACTTGAGAACGCAGCCACATGAGTGAGCCCTTTATCGCCGAGATCCGTATCTTTGCCGGGGATTTTGCGCCCAGCGGCTGGGCCTTCTGCGACGGGCAACTGCTACCCATCTCGCAAAACACCGCACTATTCAGCCTGATTGGCACTACCTACGGTGGAGACGGCAAATCCACCACTGCCCTGCCCAATTTGCAGGACCGCGTGCCGATGCATCCCGGTCAGGGCCCGGGCCTCAGCAACCGCCGTCTCGGCGAGACCGGCGGGGTGGACAGCGTGACTCTCAGCGAAGCCCAAATCCCGGCGCACAGTCACGGCTGGCGCGCAGCGGTCGACCCGGCAGACCTGCAATCACCCGGGCCCAATCGGAGCATGACCAGGTCCAGCGTCAATGCCTATGCGCCGCCGCCGGCAGACACCGGCCTGGCGCCCGAGATGCTCCGTGCCCAGGGCGGCGGGCAGCCGCACAACAATCGTCAGCCCTATCTGGGCCTGAATTACATCATTGCCCTGCAGGGCGTGTATCCCCCGCAGCCCTGATGTCAGACACCGAACTTCAGCCGCCGACACAGGCTGCGGCGCAATTGCTGCCGCGCGTGATCTGCGCGAATCAGCCAAGACTGCACTTGCGGCCGGTGCAAAGCGCCGACATGGACTTCCTTCGTCAGCTCTACGCCACCACCAGGGCAGCAGAGTTGGCCCAGGTTGATTGGACTGACCAGCAGAAACGCCAGTTTGTGGATTTCCAGTTCCATGCCCAGCACACCTATTACGGGGAACACTTCCCGGACGCCAGTCGCGATATTGTGGTGGTGGATGGCGTGGATGCCGGAAGGCTGTACCTGGACCTGCGTGCGACAGAGATCCGCCTGATCGATATTGCCCTGCTGCCGGAACACTGTGGCCGCGGCACCGGGGGGATCCTGCTGCGCCAGCTGCTGCAAGTGGCCGAGGATCGTCGGCTCCCGGTCAGCATTCACGTGGAGCAGAACAATCCTGCGCTGCGTCTTTACCAGCGCCTCGGATTCCTGCCGGTGGAAGAACAGGGCGTCTACTTCCTGATGCGCTGGTCACCATCAGCCCATGAAACCAAGGATTGAACGATGAGCCAAACGCTGGATGCCACCTTGTTTCGCCGCTGCCTCGGTGAGGAATTCCGCCCACAGCAGCCAGGCCTGCGAGCACTGACCTTGCGCGAGGTCAAGGATCTGGGCGGCGACAGCACCCGCGCCGACCATCAACCCTTCTCCCTGATCTTTGCCGACCCCGGTGCCCAGGTTGACGACGCCTTGCCGCAAGCGATCTATCACTTGCACAACCATCAGCTGGGCGAGGTCGGCATTTTTCTGGTCTGCCTGGGACCGGACTTAAAGGATGCCGAACGACCGCTGCTGTACGAGGCCATCTTCAGCTAGCGTGGTGAACCGTAAATGCGTTGAACCTAGTTTCGATGGATTTTTGCCTGAGGCAAGGCGAGAGGAGGAGGCATAGCAGGGCTATGGCGACGACGACCAACGCCGCATTCAGGGAAAAAGACGCGCAAACAAATCAAGGAATTTGCGGTTCACCACACTAGTCAGCCTCACCAGAGCAGATCGATCCGACTCACCCGTCCAAATCGCTCCCGGGCGCAAATCGCCTGAGAGAACCCGCCTTTGAGCAGCAGTAGACCTCGCCGGTGCCATTTCGGGCGCCGCTCACGAGGAGGATTGCTGTGTCCGAACCTTTTTTGGCCGAGGTCCGCATCGTCGGCTTCAACTTCGCCCCGCGCGGATGGGCCTTCTGTGATGGGCAGATACTGCCGATCAATCAGAACCAGTCGCTCTATTCGCTGCTGGGCACCACCTACGGCGGCGATGGCCGCACCACCTTCGCCCTGCCCGACATGCGCGGCAGAACGCCTATCCATGTCGGACGCGCCGACAGCGGACAGAGCTTTCGCGAAGGCCAGAAGACCGGTGAGGAAACCCACACCCTGGCAAGCAATGAAATGCCGCAACACAATCACCAGACCTTCGGCTCGGCCAATAACGGCAGCGGCCGCGATCCAAGCAATCAGGTTCTGGGCAGCGCCCTGAATCTGTATGCCGCCCCCAGCAGCCTGACCTCGATTCACAGCGGGTCGATCACCAACGTCGGCGGCGGCCAGGCGCACAACAACATGCAGCCGTCATTGGCCCTGAACTTCTGCATCGCCCTGCAGGGCCTGTTCCCCTCACGCAACTAGGAGACCCAGCATGTCCGAACCCTTTGTCGGAGAGATCCGCATGTTCGCGGGCAACTTTGCGCCGCGCGGCTGGGCCTTCTGTGACGGTCAGCTGCTGGCCGTTTCGCAAAACGATGCCCTGTTCAGCCTGTTTGGCACCATCTACGGCGGCGACGGCCGCACCACCTTCGGATTACCGGACATGCGTGGCCGGATCCCGATCCACGCCGGCCATGGGCCTGGATTATCGGAACGACGGCTGGGCGCCAAGTTCGGCGCCGAGACCGAAACCCTCACGGTCAACCAAATGCCCAGTCACAGCCACGGACCGATGCAGGCCAGCACTGCGGCGGGGGTCAGCAACAGCGTCGCTGGAAACGTCGCAGCCAACTCCCCGTCGGTCGATCTGTGGATCGAGGACACCCCGATTGCCAAGCTCTCCTCACAGGCGGTGCAGTCGGTCGGCGGCTCTCGTTCTCATACCAACCTGATGCCCTTCCTGTGCGTGCACTTCATTGTCGCGCTTTTCGGCATCTACCCCTCTCGTCACTAAGGAGCGCCCCATGTCCGAGCCCTTTATTGCGGAGATTCGTATCTTCGCCGGAAATTTTGCCCCGCGCGGATGGGCCTTTTGCGACGGTCAGCTGCTGCCGGTAGCGCAGAACACCGCGCTGTTCAGCCTGATCGGCACGACCTACGGCGGTGACGGTCGCAGCACCACCGCGTTGCCCAACATGCAGGGTCGCGCCCCCATGCATCCGGGCCGCGGCCCGGGATTGACTGACAGGCGCCTGGGCCAGCGCGGCGGGGTCGATACGGTCACCTTGACCGAAGCGCAAATGCCCAACCACAACCATACCTGGCGTGCGGCTGAAGATCCGGCGGACCTCCAGTCCCCCAGCCCAAACCGTTCCATGACCCGATCGTCGGTCAACGCCTATACCGCCGCCGCCAATCTGCAACCGATGGCTGAGAAGGTCCTTCAGGACAGTGGCGGCAGTCAGGCACACAACAACCTGCAGCCATTGCTGGCGATCAATTTCATCATCGCCCTGCAGGGGCTCTATCCGTCGCGCAGTTAGCCAGCACGAGCGCCAGGGGCTCTCGGCGAGTCCCGGCCGCTCATCCACCAAATCAAGGAGCATCAACATGAGCGCTAACCCGGAAGGCTTGACCGTCGTCAGCAATCTCAACACCCAGTTCTTCTTTACCCAGATGGCGATCGGCAAAACCGTGCTTAACCAGCAGCCTACCCAATCGGGCTACTGGTTTGTGGTTCTGGATCGCCGCAACCTGTCGGTGGTGTACAACCAGTTCCAGACCGCCAACGACGTTGCCCCCAACATTGGCAACTACAACACCAGCGACTACCTGCTGATTGTTGCGACCACCGGCGTCGGTCTGAACCGACAGCCACAAGGTCCGCTGTTCAAGTTTCTCGACCTCAATGGCGCAGGCCGCGAGTTGCGTCGTATCGATCAGGTCGCAGTGCAGCTTAACTGCGGTTCGCTGGGCACCTTCGGCTACGCGCTGGTCGGTGTGCTGGGCGACATGAACATGCCCGGATTTGAGGCCAGTCAGATCACCAATCCGAACACTGGGCCCATTCTCACCATCCAGCTGGTGCCGGTGGACGTCAACGGCACCAACTACTACACCCCGGTCGCCCTCAGCAACACCTGACCGGGCCACTCCGCAAGAGCAAGATGCGGCCTGTGCCAAGGGCAGGCCGCATTGGAGCAATCCCCATGCATGCACGCGTCCGCGATCTCGTCAGGCCTCGACTGCTGTTGTTCGGCTGGTATCAACCGGGTACCGGCTTTACCCGCGTCCTGGAGGCATTGCTGCCGACCTTCGCCAAGCAATTCGAGGTGATCTGGATGGGAGTCGGCTACCGTGGGCCGGAAACTCAACTCACGCCTCACGTGCGGCTGTTGCCGACGAATCTGGAGGGCGGAGATCTGGTTGGTGCCTATCAGGCACGGGAGCGCTGGCTGGAATTTTCCCCAGATGCGATTTTCGCACTCAACGATCCCTGGTATCTGAGTCATTACTCGCGCGCACTCGGCGCATTGCTCGACGGCGTGCCGATGATTGGCTATCTGCCGCTGGATGGCCGAATTCCCGACCCCAGCCTGGTCGCTGAACTGACCGATTTCAGTCAGTTGATTACCTACACGCAATGTGCCGCCAACGACCTGCGGACCGCTTTGCGCGCCAGCGGTATCACCACGCCGGTCGCGCGGGCAGGTCACGGGGTCGACCTCAGCCAGTTTCGACCACTGTTCCAGAGCAACCGCGTCGCCCATCCCGAAGAGCGGATGGCGATGGCGCAGGCGCTGTTCGGCTTGCCCGAGCCGAGCTTTGTCGTCCTCAATGCCAGTCGGCCAGACCCGCGCAAGCGCATCGACATCAGTATTGCCGGCTTCGCGCAGTTCGCCAGACAGGTCGCAGATCCCGTCTACCTATGCCTGCATCAGGCACATGCCCACCCCGACTACGTATTGCCGCTGCGCAGCCAGGCAGAACAGCTCGGTATCGCAGAGCGAATCCTCTGGCATCCGCAAACGCCGGGTCCCATTTCCGACGAGGCTCTCAATCAGCTCTACAACGCCTGCGCATTGGGCATCAACACCGCGGTTGGCGAGGGTTTTGGACTGGTCAGTTTCGAACACGCCGCGACCGGTGTACCGCAGATCCTGCCGCAGAATCCGGCCCTGACCGAGCTTTGGGGCGTTGACGCTTGGCAGCTCCCGACCAAGACAGTGAGCACCGATCACAGCCCGCTGTTGATGAGCGAGCCCAACTCTGACGATCTGGCGCTGGCCCTGACCGACCTTTATGAGGATCGCGACGCCTATCAGCGGATGGCGAATGCGGCCCTGAAGCGAACGCGCAGACCCGAGCTGCGCTGGCTGCAGGTCGCCAACCAGATCAGTGATTTGCTTTGTCAGCAGCTGTCGAGCAGCACAGTAGTCGCCTGACGGAGTGCCCGATCCATTCACAACGGGCGCAACGGAAGCTTTTCGAATCCTCGATTAAGCACCAGAATGAGGCGTGGTTGACTACGGATCGGTCCATGCGTCTGATTTTCGCCCTGCTGATCGTCGCTCAAAGCTGCTGGGCCGGCCCTGATCAGACCGTCATTGTCGATATCCACGGAATTGGTCCATCAAAACTGGCCCAGCTGCGCGATCATCCTTCGGTGAGCTGGAGTGCCGAGTTCGGCAACGAACTGTTGCTGGGCGTCAGCGACGATCATTGGGGACAGTGGCTGGCACGTCCCGACACCCATGCCGGCCCTGGACCCATGCGCTTTTCCGAAGTGGTGGTGCGTGACCACGTCTGCACGCTGCACGATCACGAACCCTCGCTCGCGGTTATTGGCGGCTATGAGGTCCTGCGCAAGCCGGCGACCCTGGCCAGGGCCACCCGTGGGGCAATGATCCCCGGCGAACCGTTGCCGCCGGACGGTGTCGTCGCCAGGGAAGTCAACAATGAGATGACCCCTGTGGTCAGGGGCAACTCCAACCCTGAAGTCCAGGCGCTGGTGGACCGGGTGAATGCGGACCGCTGGTTCGCGACGCTGAGCACGCTCGCAGGCTTTGATCGAAACTCCTTCAATCCGGATTTGTCGCAGGCCCACGACTGGATACAGACCCAGTTTGCCCAGGCCGGCCTGCAAACCGCCAGCTTTCCCTTCCAGCTGGACGGTGCGGTCTGCAGCCCGCCACGACCCAGCGTCAATCTCGCCAACCCCATCGGCATCAAGTCGGGCACCGATCTGGCTTCGGAGTGGGTGGTGGTCGGTGCGCACTACGACGCTCGCAACGCCAACCGCTGTGACGGCGCAGCCAGTCCCCAGCCCGGGGCCAACGACAACGGCAGCGGCTGCGCCGGTGTGATCGAGCTGGCGCGGGTAATGCAGACCGCCGACACCCGTCGCAGCATCGTCTTCATCTGCTTTGCCGGCGAGGAACAGGGGCTGGTGGGCAGCCGCCGCTACGTGGAATCCCTGCAGGTGGGCGGTCAGATTGCGCAAGTTCGGTACATGCTCAATCTGGACATGATCGGCCACGCGGTTGACGACAGCCTGAGCGCGCGAGTGGAAACCCTGGCGGTGTTCAGCAGCGAGCTGAATCGCTACGCACAGGCCGCCGCCACCTACGCCCCCGAGCTCAATTTGATCACCAGCAGCGCTACCCAGGCCTACTCGGACCACTGGTATTTTCTCAACGCAGGCGTTCCAGGAGTCTTCACCTGGGAGAACGGCGCTGCGATCTATCCGCAATACCATCAATCTGGCGACCGACCGGAGAACATGCTGCGGGCGCGTCCGCTGGCCGCCGGGATTCTGAAGATGGACGTGGCGATATTGGTAGAAGAGGCGGCGCTGAGCACCCTGTTCCGTGATAGTTTCGAGTCGCCCTAAGCGTTCCCTGTCACCTACCCGCAAAATCGCACAGCCGGCCATGGACCTGAACCTGCTTCACCACCAGATCGGCTATGGACTGGGCGCCGCCTTTGCCCTCGGCCTGCTGCTGCTGGCCTTGCGCCCGCCTGACCGCAGCGTGATTCGCAACATGCTCATCGTCACCGCCCTGCTGGCGCTGGCACAGTTGCTCTCGATGCTGGTCGCCCTCGCAGATCTCCAGCGCGCCGAGTCGGTGCTGGTCGCAGTTGCCGCAATCGGCATCGGGGTGGTGATCATCCGGATGGTCTCCATCCTGATCTTCGGCTTCGTCCTGACTCGGCTAAAGCTGAATCTGCCGCACATAGTCGAGGACCTTGCGGTCACCGGTGTCGCGTTTGCCTGGCTGCTCTATTGGCTCCATGGCGCTGGGTTGGATCTGGGCAGTCTGCTGGCGACGTCTGCGGTGATCACTGCGGTTCTGGCCTTTTCCATGCAGGACACGCTGGGCAACATCCTTGGCGGTGTGGTGCTGCAGCTCGACACCTCGCTGCGCATCGGCGACTGGGTCAAGATCGACGACATCAGCGGTCAGGTGACCGACGTTCGCTGGCGCCACACCGCCATTGAGACTCGCAATCGCGAAACCGTGATCATTCCCAACGGCTGGCTGGTTAAAAACCGGTTCACGGTGATCGGCTCGCGCAATGACAAGCAGCTGGCCTGGCGTCGCTGGCTATGGTTCAACCTGGATTTGAACGTGCCGCCAAACAAGGTCGTCCACGTATTGGAGGACTCCGTCCGCGATTGCGAAACGCCGCATGTATTGCTGGACCCGGCCCCGAGCGCGGTGCTGATGGAAGTGGGACAGGGCTACGCCCGCTACGCGTTGCGCTACTGGCTGGGCGAAGCACGGCCAGATGATCCCACCGACTCCGCGGTTCGAATCAACGCCATGGCCGCGCTGTCGCGCAACCAGATCGGACTGGCGGTAGTCCAGGAAGAGCGACTGGTGATCAAGGAGAACGAACGCCGCCGCGCTGCGCTGCAGGCCGATGAACTGGCCCGTCGCGAGAGCATCCTCGGCGCCGTCGACCTGTTCGCCAACTTTTCGCCCGAGGAGATCCGACTTTTGGCCGAGAATCTGGTGCCGGCGCCCTTCGTCAAGGGCAGCACCATTACCCGTCAGGGGCGCCGCGCCCATTGGCTCTATCTGATAGTCACCGGTGAGGCCGACGTGTGGATCGAGCAGCAGGGCATTCGCGCGCACATCGCCACGCTCAAGGCCGGCAACGTCTTCGGCGAGATGGGCATGATGACCGGCGAACCGAGGCGCGCTTCGGTGACCGCCAAAACCGACATTGAATCGCTGCGCCTGGGCAAGTCAGGCTTTGAATCGGTACTGCGCGCGCGCCCGGACATCGCCAAGGAAATCTCTCAGGTGATTTCCGCCCGCCAGGGCCAGCTCGATGAGGCGACCCAGGAAGTCGCCAGTCAGCGCAGCGAATCTCCGGCCAACGACGCCATCGGCGCGCGCATCCGCAGCTTCTTCGGGCTGGATCCCTAGCGTCTGGAGACTTCGCGGGGCCGGGGTTGCTGAACCAGTAGCCCCGCCCGGCCTATCCGATCTGCGCTTGCCCGCCCATGTAGGGCTGCAACACGGTTGGGATGCGAATGCTGCCGTCGGCGTTCTGATAGTTCTCCATCACCGCGATCAGCGAACGGCCAACCGCCAATCCGGAGCCGTTGAGGGTGTGCAGCAGTTCCGGCTTGCCGGTCTCCGGATTGCGCCAGCGTGCCTGCATCCGGCGCGCCTGGAAGGCCTCGCAGTTGGAGCAGGAGCTGATCTCCCGATAGCTGTTCTGACTCGGCAACCACACCTCGATGTCATAAGTCTTGGCCGCGCCGAATCCCATGTCGCCGCTGCACAGCAGCATCGTCCGATAGGGCAGCTCCAGCGCCTGCAGGATCGCTTCGGCGTGCGCGGTCATCTCCTCCAGCTGCTGATAGGAGTCCTGCGGCCGACAGATCTGCACCATCTCCACTTTCTCGAACTGGTGCTGGCGGATCATCCCGCGGGTGTCGCGACCGGCCGCACCGGCCTCGGCTCGGAAGCACAGGGTGTGCGCGGTCATCCTCAGCGGCAGGCGGTCGGCATCGACGATGCTGTCGCGGACCAGGTTGGTCAGCGGCACCTCGGCGGTGGGAATCAGGTACATCCGCCGCCACAGCCAGCGATGCAGCGTCGCCATCATTGCGTCAGCGCGCTGCAGGTCCTGCCACAGCTGTGGCGGCAACCGACTCAGGCCCTGAACTCCGGCATCCGCCGCGATGCCATTGATCAGCGCCAGCGCGTCTTCGCGGTCGTCCCGCTGAATGGCCCCACGCAGGGCCTCCAGCGCCCGGCTTTCCATGCTGGACTGATGAGAGCCGATCGGCACCTCGAACAGATCTTCCTCGAACTTGGGCAGTTGCCCGGTCCCTTGCAGACTCTCGGGCAGCACCAGTGCCGGCACATTGTGCTCTAGGTAGCCGTGCTTCTCGGTCTGGGTATCCAGCATGAACTGCGCCAGCGCGCGGTGCAGCCGCGCCAGTGGTCCACGCAGCACGGTGAATCTGGCTCCCGACAGCTTGGCTCCTGCCTCGCCATCCAGCCAGCCGTCACGTTCGCCCAGTTCCACATGGTCCTTGGCCGCAAAACCCAGTTCCGCAGGACTGCCCCATTGGCGTACAAGCACATTATCCGCCTCGCCGGCACCCAGCGGGACGCTGGCATCCGGGATATTGGGAATCTGCGCGGCAATCTGCGCGGTGCGCTCCTGCACTTCCTGCAGCGCCTGCTCGTTGGCCTTCAGCCGCTCCGGCAGCGCGGCGCTCTCGGCCAAAAGCTCGCTGGCATCCTCGCCCTTGCCCTTGCGCATGCCGATTTCCTTGGCCAGCCTGTTGCGCGAGGCCTGCAGCTCCTGAGTCTGGGTCTGCAGGCGCTTGCGCTCGCTCTCCAGATTGGCCAACTCGTCTACCGGCAGATCAAAAGAGCGCAGGCGTTGCAGTTGCTCGGCGGTCTGGTTGAGCTGTGAGCGCAGCAAATTGGGGTCAAGCATCAGGAAATCCTTGAATCACGGTGTGGAAAGCCGGCCATTATCCCGCAATCGATGGGAGTCGGGTTGACTACGATCAGTCGGCGTCAGCCGGTCGTGGCATCCTAGACGCCAGACATCGGCAGCCCGAGGACCTGGAATGAAAACTGCGCTAAAGATTCTTGGCGGACTGGTGGCCTTCATTGCCATCGTCATCGGCCTCGCCTTCTGGGCCACCGGCGGGGTCACCGAAGCCGGCGACCAGTTTCTCACCGCGCTGAGCAAGGGCGAGAATGAACAGGCCTATCAGCTGACTTCCAAGGCCTTCCAGCAGAGCGCCAGACCGGAACAGCTGGCGATCTTCGCCAAGACCTATGGACTCGACCGCATTCGCACCACCAGCTGGAGTTCGCGCAGTTTCGAGAACAACTCCGGCAAGCTGGTTGGCAGCGCGACGCTGGACGATGGCAGCGAGATCTCGCTGGAAATCGAGCTGATTCACGAAGATGAGGCCTGGAAGATTCTGCACGTCTCGAGCAAGTCCGGCCGAGCGGAATCCGCAGCGGAAGCCGCCTCCACCAGCACTCAGGCACCGGACGCCGCGCAGTCACAGGCGCTGGTCAGGCGGTCAATGGCAGACTTCGCGGCCAGCGTGAATGCTGGCGAGATGAGTCAGTTTCGCGCCTCAACGTCGGCGCTCTGGCAAGAGCAGTTCGATCTGCAGCGATTCAATGACAGCTATGCCAGCATCATCGATACCGGCGTCGACCTGACCCAGCTGGATCCGATGACGCCGCTGTTGTCTCAGGCCGGCGCGATCAACAGCGATGGCGTGCTGGTGCTGGCCGGTCACTACGAATCCGAGCCCAACCAGGTCTACTTCGAACACAAGTACATCGATGAGGGCGGCCAGTGGAAGCTGGTCGGCTTCAATATCGAGATGAAGTAACTGGCACCGTCAGCTCAACCAGGCCCTGGCCAGCCAGAAGCCGATCAGGGTGAGCACGACCGAACCAATCAGGTGCAGCAGCGCCAGGCTCAGGCCCTGCTGCCAGTGCCCCAGCTCCAGTCGCTCAGCGACCTCGGCCGAGAACGCAGAGAAGGTAGTGAGCCCGCCGAGAAAGCCGGTCACTGCGGCAATCCGCCAGATCGCCGGCGTACCGTTGAGCACAAAGCCCTGCACCGCCAGTCCGACCAGAAAACCGCCGCCAAGATTGGCGCTAAGGGTGCCCAGCGGCAGCCAGGCGATCAGCGGATTCAGCCACAGCCCCAGCGCGTAGCGGATACAGGCACCCAGTCCGGCGCCGCAGAACACTGCCAGAAAGGCCAGCGGCATGCCGTTCACTGCGGCTTGCCCGCCAGCGCCGCCGCGCGTCGATCGCGCACCCAAGCCAGTTTCTCGGCGATCTTGATCTCCAGACCACGGCTGACCGGTTGATAGTAGCGCTGCTCTCCGACCGACGCGGGAAAACCAGACTGCGAAAAGGCGATACCCTCGGGCTGGTCGTGGTCGTACTGATAGGCGCGGCCGTGTCCGATGGCCTTCAGCAGCTTGGTCGGCGCGTTGCGCAGATGCTCGGGCACCGGCTCCGATCCGCCTTTGGCGACCGCCACGCTGGCCTGCTTGTAGGCCATGTAGGCGGCGTTGCTCTTCGGCGCCGAAGCCAGATAGAGCACCGCCTGGGCCAGCGCCAGTTCGCCCTCGGGTGAGCCCAGACGCTCATAACACTGCCAGGCATCCAGCATCACCTGCAGCGCCCGCGGATCGGCATTGCCAATGTCCTCGCTGGCGGCGCGCAGCAGCCGGCGGGCGATGTACTCGGGATCACAGCCACCATCCAGCATGCGGCAAAACCAGTACAACGCCGCGTCCGGATTGGTCCCGCGGATGCACTTGTGCAGCGCCGAGATCTGGTCGTAGAAGGCGTCGCCGCCCTTGTCGAAGCGACGCCGCCGATCGGTCAGCAGCGCCGGCAGCAGATCGGCCTCCACTTGCCCTGCTTCGCTCAGTTCGACCGCGCCTTCGAGCAGCGCCAGCGCACGTCGACCGTCGCCATCGGCGGCCTCTGCGATCAGCTGCAGCGCCTCCGTACTGACCTCAACATTCTCATCACCAAATCCGCGAGGATCGGCGATGGCCCGCAGCAGCGATTGCTCGATGGCTTCAGCGCTGAGCGCCTTGAGCACGTGCACCCGGGAGCGCGAGAGCAGCGCAGAATTGACCGCAAACGAGGGGTTTTCGGTGGTCGCGCCAATCAGGGTCAGCAGCCCGGACTCCACATGCGGCAGCAAGGCGTCCTGCTGGGCCTTGTTGAAGCGATGGATCTCGTCGATGAAGAGAACGGTTTGCCGACCCTCGGCGCGGCGCTGCTCGGCCGCCGCCACCTCCCGGCGAAGGTCGGCCACCCCGGCCAGCACCGCCGACAGACTGACCAGCGCGGCCTGTCCGTGCGCCGCAGCCAGCCGCGCCAGGGTGGTCTTGCCGCAGCCTGGCGGACCCCACAGGATCATCGAATAGGGTCGCCCGCCGCGCAGCGCCTTGCCCAGCGGCTTGTCTACGCCCAGCAGATGCTCCTGACCGACCACCTCATCGATGGTCTGCGGGCGCATACGTTCGGCCAGGGGAACACCCTCCTCCCGCCGGACTGTTGAGACGCCCTCAGTCATCCAGCGGCCGCACCTGCGCCGAATCAATGTCCTCCATGCCGACCACGTCCACCCCTTCAGGCGGGGTGAAGGCGAAATAATCGGCCGGCAGGTCCGGGTCACGCTGCCAGTGCGCGAAGCGCAGCCGGGTCTGCTGTCCGTTGGGGTCGCGGTAATGCATGACCCGCAATCCGTTCTCGTCGAAACCGAGGTCCAGCCGGTCAAAATCCGCGCGTTCCTCTTTGGGGGTGAGCAGCAGCCAGCTCAGCTGGTGCTCTTCGCCGCCCTCCGTGACCACAAAGGTCTGATCGAGCAGACGAGGCTCCAGAATCAGCGTGAGCGGGCTGTTGGCTTCTTCGACTGACTGCGCACGCACGCTGACCTGCTCCAGGTCTGGGTCATAGACCCACAGCCGTTCGCCATCGGCGATCAACAGCTGCGGATAGGGCGTCTGATACTCGAAGCGGAACTGCCGGGGCGCGGACAACGCCAGTTCGCCCTGGCTGTCCTCGACCAACTCGCCAAATTCGTCGACCACCGACTGCTCGAACTCGCCCTTGAGTACGTGCACGTCGGCCAGGAAGGATTCCAGCTGGGCGCGCGCGGTGGCGGCGTGCGCCGATTGCGCCAGCAAGCAAAGCATCGCGGCAACGAAGGATCTGAGCATCACCTGTGCACTCATCGATTCGCATTTTCCGTTGTCGGGTGGAAACCCATGGAAACAAGGCCCGCCTAGCCCAAAGCTGAATGACGCTCGGCACGCCAGGGACTCATGCACTAGTCCTTGGGCGGCGGTGGCGCCAGCACCTCGCGGTTGCCGTTGTGCGAGGGCGCACTCACCACCCCCTGCGCCTCCATTTCCTCGATCAGCCTGGCGGCCCGGTTGTAGCCGATCTTCAGCCGCCGCTGGACCCCGGAGATCGACGCGCGACGCGTGTCGGTGACGATGTGAACCGCCTGATCATAGAGTTCGTCCACATCGCTGCTGGATGATTCGGGCAGTCCGCTTTCATTGATCACCCGGCCGTCACCCAAATCCTGGGTGTCTTCCAGCACTCCGTCGATGTAGCTCGGATCGCCGTGGTGATGGCGCAGATATTCCACCACCCGGTGCACCTCATGATCATCGACGAAGGCACCGTGTACGCGCTCTGGTGCGGCAGTCCCGGGGGGCAGATAGAGCATGTCGCCGTGCCCCAGCAGGGTTTCGGCGCCGGACTGATCGAGAATGGTGCGCGAATCGATCTTGCTCGACACCTGGAAGGCCATTCGGGTGGGGATATTGGCCTTGATCAGGCCGGTAATCACGTCCACCGAGGGCCGCTGGGTGGCCAGGATCAGGTGGATACCCGCCGCGCGCGCCTTTTGCGCCAGTCGCGCGATCAACTCCTCCACCTTCTTGCCGACGACCATCATCA
>JAGRJL010000329.1:0-18945 GCA_020442775.1 Lysobacterales bacterium
AGCGTGCTGCCACGGTGCTGGTCGATCAGCTCGGCGTGTTCGTTGACGTCAAGTTGGGTGAGGGCGAGCGCCCGAATCAGGCGCGTAACGACGTTGACCCGATTCTGCTGCGTCCGATCGACGATCTGGAGCTGACGGTGCGTTCGGCGAACTGCCTCAAGGCGGAAAGCATCTACTACATCGGTGATCTGATCCAACGTACCGAAGTCGAGCTGCTCAAGACCCCCAATCTGGGCAAGAAGTCGCTTACCGAAATCAAGGATGTGCTGGCGGCACGTGGTTTGTCGCTTGGCATGAAGTTGGAAAACTGGCCGCCGCCGGGCCTCAGCACCGGCACCTTCGGCAGCTAAGCCGCGGTCACAGGAGAGAATAGTCATGCGCCACATGAAGTCAGGCCGGAAGTTCAACCGCACCAGTTCCCACCGTACTGCGATGTTTCGCAATATGGCGGCGGCGCTGATTGAGCATGAGTTGATCAAGACCACTCTGCCGAAGGCCAAGGAACTGCGTCGGGTTGCCGAGCCGCTCATCACCATGGCCAAGGAAGACGGTGTCTCCCGTCGTCGTCTGGCCTTTGCTCGTCTGCGTAGCAAGGGTGCGGTTGGCAAGTTGTTCAGCGAGTTGGGTCCGCGCTACAAGGGCCGGCCGGGCGGTTATCTGCGAATTCTGAAGTGCGGATTCCGTGACGGTGACAACGCGCCAATGGCGTACGTGGAACTGGTTGACCGCCCGCAAGCGCCGCAGGCCGACGCCGAATAACAATCGCCGCCCATTCGAGGCGGCATCGAACCGGCACCTGATCAGGTGCCGGTTTTTTTTCGCCTATAGGGAACTGTTTCGACCGGCAACAGTCAAAGCAAGCCGTGCCCGGACTGGCTGAAGGCAGAGAGTGACTTCGATGAGAATGATCAAACCACGCGCATTCTTTCTGGCAGTCGCCTTCTTGTGCGTCTGTTTCATGGGCTACGCCTTCTATGCCGAGCATTTTCTGGAACTAACGCCTTGTCCGCTGTGCATGCTCCAGCGGGGCGCGATCTTGCTGATTTTGGCGCTCTGTCTGGTAGCCGCTGCCCACAACCCCAAGGGACGCGTTGGGTGGAAGGTCTACGGTACCCTCGGTCTGCTGTTTGCGGCACTGGGTGCTTCGATTTCCGGACGGCACGTCTGGCTGCAGTCACTGCCTGAGGATCTGGTTCCAGCGTGTGCTCCGTCGCTGGAATACATGCTTGATGTGTTCCCCCTGGGCGAGATGCTCTCCACGATTCTGATGACCAGCGGCGAGTGTGCCGATATCGATTGGGTCTTTCTTGGGCTGAGCATGCCGGCCTGGACCCTGATCTGGTTTGTGATTTTCGGTCTGGTGCTGACCTACGCTGGCTGGGCGTATCGGTCACGGACAACTTGATCACTTCCCGCTGGGCGGACGCTTGCGCTCAGCTCGGAAGGGCGCTCGCTATCGCCAGCGGGTTGATCTTGGCGCCGGGTACGTGCCTGCGCGCCGCTGAAGCCGGCGCGCTCAGGCTTGAGGTTAAACCGACCGGTACGGGTAAGCCGTTGCGGTTTGAGATCAAGGTCACCAATCTGGTCGATCAGGAACTGACGATTCCGTCTTTGAGCATCGAATCAACAGCCGCTGAGGCCACTATCCGTGCCGATATTGGTTGCCCCTGTCTGGCCAAATGCAAGCGCCCCGTGCTGAAGCTGGATTCGGGCGCGAGTGCCTTCTTCGAGTGGGACAGGCGCAACGATCGCTGCGAAAGCGTGGATCCCGGAAGCTACTTCGCTGTCAGCTACGGTGCGTGGGTTCCTGGAAGCGATTCCCATGAGCTACTCGGGCGGTCAGGGTTAATTGTGGTGAGGTAGGAATCTTCGGGCAGCTGGGCCGAATTGCCGAGATGGCCGTTTGCAAAGCCCGGAGACCGCTGGCCCGGTCAACCGCAACTTTCGTCCCAAGTTCGTGCGGCACCGCAGCATTTGTGGCAGCATGGAAGTAGCCGGTGAGTTACTGGCGTTTTCAGTGGAGCGAGATGATGCACGAGAGTTCAGCGCTAACGGCCGTCCAATGTCCCGAAGACTGGAGCCCCGACTCTTGGCGCAATTATCCTGGGCTGCAGATGCCAGTCTATAGCGATGCCGCCGCGCTGCAGCGTTGCCTGCAGGAGCTACGTGCTCTACCACCGCTGGTGACCTCCTGGGAGATCTTGTCGCTCCGCCACGAACTTGCGCTGGCCGCGGAGGGCAAACGATTCCTGCTGCAGGGCGGTGACTGCGCCGAAAGCTTCGCCGACTGCACCAGCCCGGTGATCGCCAATCGCTTGAAGGTGCTGCTGCAGATGAGTCTGGTGCTGGTTCATGGCCTGCGTCTGCCGGTGGTGCGCGTCGGTCGCTTCGCCGGTCAATATGCCAAGCCGCGATCAGCGGACACCGAGACTCGCGATGGCGTGACCTTGCCGTCCTATCGTGGCGATTTCGTCAATCAGCCCGCGTTCAACGCAGCGGCTCGAGAGCCAGATCCGCAGCGGATGATCGAGGGACATTCGCGCTCGGCGATGACCATGAATTTTGTACGGGCGCTGATCGACGGCGGTTTCGCCGATCTCCATCATCCCGAGTACTGGGATCTGGACTGGGTCCGGCATTCGCCCCTGGAGGATGAGTACCGCCGCATGGTGGATGCCATCGGCGATGCGGTGCGCTTTATGGAAACCATCGGCGGGGCGCCCATGGGCAGCTTGCGCAGAGTCGATTTCTACACGTCGCACGAGGCCTTGCTGCTGCCCTATGAGGCTTGCCTGACTCGCGAAGTGCCGCGCCAGTGGGGTCATTTCAACCTGGCGACGCATTTCCCCTGGATCGGCATGCGCACAGCAGCCCTTGATGGCGCCCACACGGAATACTTCCGCGGGATCCGCAATCCCATCGCGGTCAAGATCGGTCCCAGCACCACGCCTGACCAGCTCAGCAAGCTGATCGAGCGGCTCAATCCCAAGAATGAAAGTGGTCGCTTGACCCTGATTCACCGGATGGGCCATCAGAAGATCGAAGAGGCACTGCCGCCCTTGCTCAACGCGGTGCGCAATCGGGGCCACCAGGTGCTGTGGGTCTGCGATCCGATGCACGGCAACACCGAAAGCCTCGAAGGTGGGGTCAAGACCCGCCGCTTCGATCGCATCTGCGGAGAATTGGAGAAAGCCTTTGACCTGCACTCGGCCAATGGGACCCGTTTGGGTGGCGCGCATCTGGAGCTTACTGGCGAGGACGTCACCGAGTGTCTGGGCGGCGCACGCGACCTGACCGAGGCGGACCTGGGCCGCGCCTATCGCTCCACGGTGGATCCCCGCCTCAACTACGAACAGTCGATCGAACTGGCCATGCTGATCGTGCGCAAGCACGGGGCCAGCGGAAACTAGGCGTTCGGCTGCCGCGAAAGGGGAAGCTGCGGAGGATCGCTGGCTGCAAGGCGATCCGCCCTCCGATCAACGGCTCGTGCCGATTTCGTTTGCGCATGGGCCCGGCATCGCTGCGCGGCTGCGACTGGTCTGGGTCGGTTAAAGCCCACTAAAGGGATTGCCGGCCACGCCCTTGTGCTGGTGCTGGCGCATCGATGCGTTGCAGATGATTTCGGTGGATTCCTTTCTGGCGCAGGGCGCGACAAGGCCGCATTGCAGGCCATGTCGACCAGGCGCACCGCCGCATTCCGGGGACCAGGAGACGGTCATTGCGCGCTGGATCCCTGCGCCATCGCACTGGCTGTACAGACGAAGCCCTAGTGGCTGGCGCAGCGCTCGACCCGATCCAGAAATCCGCGAAGATTGATCTGTGGGCTGTTTGGCATGCTTTGATGATGCGACTGCAGTTGCTCGAAGCGGTCAATCCGGAAGCTGCGGTAGTCGCCGCGCAATTCGCACCAGGCTGCCAGGGTCCAGGTTCTGCCCCAGTAGAATAGTCCCAGCGGCCAAAGCAGGCGTTCGGTGACCGCACCCTCCTGATCGCGATAGCGTGCCAGCAGCTTGCGCTGTTCCTGTGATGCCGCCCGGGCGGTGGCAAGGTGCTGCCGACTGCTGGCATCGTGGGAAAAAGACAGTACCGCCAGTCCATCCGTCTTCAGCTGTGGGCGCAGCCGCTGTGGCAGCACCGCATCGATCTTGGCCAGGACCCGATCAGCAGCGCTACCCAGCGCATCATCGGCGTAGCCACTGACCCAAGCCGCTCCCAGCGCCAGCGCCTGCAGCTCTTCACGGTCGAACATCAGCGGCGGTACCTGAAAGCCGGCGCGCAGGCTGTAACCAATCCCGGCGGCGCCTTCGATCGGCGTTCCCTGCGCCGCCAGGTCGGCAATGTCCCTGTAGATGGTGCGTTCGGACACACCCAGGCGCTCACCCAGTTGGCGAGCGGTACGAACCCGGTTGCGGCCCAGCTCCACCAGGAGCTGGAACAGGCGGTCGGCGCGGCGCATGGCTGGTACTCTCCAACTTGGAGGTCGCATCCTGCCATACTCCTGCCAATATGCGCGCTCCGCTCCTGACAGCCAGTTGTCCGCAGCTTGGCGGATCGTTGGCGGCTTCTTTCCAGAGGCTCGCACCCGCTATGCTCTAGTGTCACGCTGATACCGAAAGCATCATGTCCAAAGCCCATCTGCTGATCGTCGACGATGAACCCGATATCCGGACCCTGGTCCAGGAAATCCTGGAAGACGAAGGCTACAAGGTGGTCAGCGCCGGCAGCGCGCAGGAGGCGCGCCAGGCCTGCCGCGCAGCACGGCCGGATCTGGTCCTGCTCGACGTCTGGATGCCCGATACCGATGGCATCAGCCTGCTCAAGGAATGGCAGCAGCTGGGGATGACCATGCCGGTGGTGATGATGAGTGGCCACGGCACCATCGAGACCGCTGTTGAGGCCACGCGGCTGGGCGCAGTCGATTTTCTGGAGAAGCCTCTTTCACTGGCCAAGCTGCTGGTGACGGTCGAGCGCCACCTGGAACTGGTGAAGGTGCGCCAGGAGAACGAGGGCCTGAAGCGTCAGCGGATGGCGCCACTGGACCCGCTGGGCAGCAGCCGCTTGATGCAGGGCCTGCGCGCGCAGGCCGAGCGGGTTGCCAGCCACGATACTCCGGTCCTGATTACCGGCGAACCTGGCAGCGGAAAGTGCAATCTCGCGCGCTTCCTGCATGCGCACAGCCCGCGCAGCGAAGGGCCTTACGTGGAGTTCCAGCCCAGTTCGGTTGAACGAGAGGGAACGGTCGCGGCGCTGTTCGGCAGCGAAGACGGCGAAACCGTGCGCTACGGGCTGCTGGAGCAGGCCAGAGGGGGCACCCTCTACATTGACGAGATCACCCAGCTGGACTCCGACCAGCAACGGCGTCTGGCCAGCGCCCTGTCGCGCTCGGCCTATAGCCGGGTAGGCGGCGCGCAGCCGCTCGAGTTGGGTGCCCGGGTCATCGCCTCCAGTTCGCTGGACCTGGAGCCCGAAGTACGTTCCGGCAAGCTCAACGAGGATCTCTACTACCAGCTGAAAGTGGTTCCCCTGAGCGTACCGGCCTTGCGCGAGCGACCAGAGGATATTCCGGAGTTGCTGGCCTTTTATGCCGACTGGTTCCACACCCAGGAACGTCTGCCCTATCGCCGTTTTGGCATAGCCGCGCAGAACCGCCTGCGCCAGCACGGTTGGCCGGGCAACGTGCGCGAGCTGACCAACCTGGTGCAACGGCTGTTGATCATGGGTCAGGGCGATGAGGTGGACGGCAGCGAGGCAGAGCAGGCGCTGGGTATGAGCGTGGTCGAGCGACCGGCGGTGGGTGGCGGCTTCAGCATGGATCTGAATGTCCCGCTGCGGGAAGCGCGAGAGCAATTCGAGCGCGAATATCTGCTCCGTCAGCTCAAGGCTGCGCAGGGCAGCGTTGGCAAACTGGCCAAGCTGGTCGGTTTGGAAAGAACCCATCTCTATCGAAAGCTGCGCTCGCTGGGCGTCGATCTGAAGGACTGATCGATTCCGGTCGACTCGCCCGGGCGATCCCCGGTTGACGCACTGCAACAACTGCAGCTAGACTGCGATATCATGTACTAACGCGCTAATACACTAATGAAGCGAAGAGCGGTGGTGCCCGAAGAAGCGCCAGCTGGTGCAGTTCAGGACCTGGCCCAGGTATTGGCAAAACTGTCTGACCCGGGCGAAGTGGAATCATTCCTCAGGGATCTTTGCACGCCGGCTGAGCTGGAGGCGCTTGCCGACCGTTGGCGGGTGGTCCCGCTGTTGATCGAGGGGATTCCCTACCGGGAAATTCACGATCGCACCGCGGTCAGCGTGACCACCGTCGGGCGCATCGCTCGCTTCCTGCACGAAGGCTACGGCGGCTACGCAGCGGCGCTGGAAACCATCGGTATCAACACCGACGGCATCGTCGAGCGAACCAACAAGGACATTTGAGATGAAAGGCAGGGACCGCCTGAGAATAGCCATCCAGAAATCAGGGAGGCTGTCGGAGGCATCGATCGAATTACTGGCGCGGGCTGGCTTGAGTTTTCGGATGAGCCGGGACCGATTGTTTTGCTTTGGCGAGAGCCTGCCGATCGATTTGCTGCTGGTTCGCGACGACGACATTCCCGGCTTGATCGAGCAGGGCGTTTGCGAAGCCGGCGTGGTGGGGCTGAACGTTGCCCGTGAGCACTCGCTGGAACAGCAATCGGCAGGCAAGGATGCCGCCTTCGACGAGCTGATCGCGATGGGCTTCGGCGGCTGCAGGTTGTCGATTGCGGTCGCCCAGGACGAGCAGTGGGAGGGCCCGGCGCAGCTCGCCGGACGGCGGATCGCGACCAGCTACCCGGCCCTGCTGGGGGATTTCCTGCAGCAGCACGGGGTGGCCGCGGAAATCGTGGTGCTGAGCGGCTCGGTCGAGATCGCTCCCCGGCTGGGCACTGCCGATGTGATCTGCGATCTGGTCTCCTCCGGTGCGACCCTGCTGGCCAATCAGCTCAAGGAAGCCGCGGTGATTCTCGACAGCCAGGCGGTGCTGATCGGCACCCGTGCCAGCCCCGCTGATGAACGCCGCGACCTGATGGATCTGCTGCTGCGGCGTCTGGACGGGGTGCTCAAGGTCCGCGAAAGCAAGCTGCTCACTCTGACCACATCACGCGACAAGTTGCCCGAGTTGCTCAAGCTGCTGCCCAGCGGAGACCCGCCGGCGGCGCAGCAGCTGGTCGGCCCCAGCGACCGTATTGCCCTCCAGGTGGTCTGCCACCAGGACGTCAGCTGGCACCAGTTGGAAGAGCTCAAGCGCGCAGGAGCCAGTCATCTGCTGGTGATGCCGGTAGAGAAGATGCTTGCCTGATGCATTCAATCGCGGGCTGCGGCGGCAGCCAATGCGGTTGAGCCACATATCCAAGGGAAAATTGTGAACACCAGCCCAATCATTCCACGCTATCGCTGGTCCGAGCTGGACAGCAGCCTGCAATCGCGCCTGTTGGAGCGCCCCCAGCGCAGTGGTGGAGTTGAACTCAGCGCGAGCGTTCAGCAGATCATCGATCAGGTACGCGAGCAGGGCGACGCCGCCCTGCGCGAATTGACCCTGCGCTACGATCGCGTCGAGATTGAACACCCTTTGGTCACTGAGCGCGAGTGGACATCAGCCGCTGAATCGCTGGAGCAGCCGCTGAAGGATGCCATTGCTGCATCCCGCCAGCGCATCGCGCGTTTTCATCAGAGCACCGCTCATCAGCCGATTGCAGTGGAAACTGCCCCCGGCCTGATTTGCGAGAAGCTGCCGGTGCCGATTACGCGGGTAGGACTCTACGTCCCCGCCGGATCCGCGCCGTTGCCCAGCACCGCGCTGATGCTGGCGGTACCGGCGCAGCTGGCAGATTGCCCCGAGGTCGTGTTGTGTACCCCCCCGCGGGCGGACGGCAGCGCCGATCCGGCAGTACTTTACGCTGCCCGTCTGTGCGGTGTGACGCGGGCGTACAAGGTGGGTGGAGCGCAGGCGATTGCGGCAATGGCCTATGGGACCGAGAGCATTCCCGCCTGCGAGAAGCTCTTTGGTCCAGGCAATGGCTGGGTCGATGAGGCCAAGCGGCTGGTCAACCTGGACCCTAGGGGGCCGGTGATTGATCTTCCCGCGGGCCCTTCAGAGGTGCTGGTGATTGCCGACGCCGAGGCCAATCCGGACTTCGTGGCGGCCGATCTGCTGGCGCAGGCCGAGCATGGTCCCGATTCGCAGGTCTTGCTGGTCAGCGATGATCCCGCGCTGCTGGATGCAGTCGAGCGGGCGCTGACCGCACAGCTGCCGCAGTTGCCGCGGGCCGAAGTGGCCAGCGCTGCGCTGGCGCACAGCCGTGCGGTGCTGGTCGATAGCATCGAGGCCGGGATCGAGCTCAGCAACCGCTATGCGCCCGAACATCTGATCCTGCAGCTTGAGCGGCCTCGGCAATGGCTGGCCAGGGTGCGCAATGCCGGTTCGGTGTTTCTGGGAGCGCTGACGCCGGAGAGCCTGGGTGACTATGGTTCGGGCACCAACCACGTGCTGCCTACCGGTGGCGCCGCGCGCTACACCGGTGGGGTCAGCGTGGACAGTTTCCGGAAGCAGATGACCGTTCAGCAGGCCGACGTGCAGGCGCTGCGCGAAGTGGGTCCCCAGATCATCCGGCTGGCGCAGGCAGAAGGGCTGGACGCCCACGCGCTGGCGGTCAGCCGCCGGCTGGACTGGCTCTCTGAGGCGCAGGTCCGATGAGCCTGCACCTGGCCCGACCGGACCTGCTTCATTTCGTGCCCTACAGCTCCGCGCGAAAGGAGTCAGCGCCCTCGGCGGTGATGCTCAACGCCAATGAGCTGCCGTGGGCACCCTACGCAGGCGGTGACGGCCTCAATCGCTACCCCGACCCGCAGCCGTCAGCGCTGCTGGCGCGGCTGGCTCAGATCTATGGGGTGACTCCCGAACAGCTGCTGGTCGGCCGGGGCTCGGATGAAGCCATCGATCTGCTGATTCGGGGCTTCTGCCGAGCACGCCAGGACGCCATCGTGATCAGTCCACCCACCTTCGGCATGTACCGGGTGTGCGCCCAGCTGCAGGGCGCTGAAGTGGTTGAGGTTCCGCTGCAGGCCTGCGATGGCTTCGCGCTGAGGCCGCAGGCGCTGATCGACGCCGCGTTGGCCCGGTCGGCCAAGCTGGTGTTTATCTGCTCGCCGAACAACCCGACCGGGCAACTCGCCAGCCGAGAAGCGATTCTGGCCGTCGCCGACGCACTTGACGAGCGCGCGCTGGTGATCGTTGACGAAGCCTATGTCGAGTTTGCCGATCAGCCCAGTTTGAGCGAAGCAATGCCCGGGCGCAGCAATCTGCTGGTTCTGCGGACTTTGTCCAAGGCCTTTGGGCTGGCCGGCGCGCGGATCGGCAGCCTGATTGGAAGCCCGGCCATCATCGCTTTCCTGCGCGGCTTGATGGCGCCTTATCCGCTGTCAGCGCCGAGTGTGGCTGCTGCCCTGGAAGCGTTGAGCGATACCCGAACGGAGGCCTTCAGCGGACATTTGGCGCAGATCAAGGCAGAGCGCAAAGAACTGGCCGAGCGGCTGCAGGCGCACCCGGAGGTTATTCGGGTATGGCCCTCGGACGCCAACTTCCTCTGCGTGCAGTGGCGCGACGCGTGCGCGGTGGCCGCGCACCTGGCCGCGCGCGGCATTATCGTTCGCGACCTCTCCCGCTACCCGGGCTTGTCCCAGTGCCTGCGACTGAGCATCGGCACATCAGCCGAAAACGCCGCGGTCCTCGCCGCGCTTGCTGCTGAGGAATGCGCATGAGCAAGCCGATCAAACTCCTTTTCGTCGATCGCGATGGCTGCCTGATCGAAGAGCCCGCCGATGAACAGATCGACAGTCTGGACAAGTTCCGCCTGCTGCCGGGGGTGATCCACGCGCTCAAGCGCTTCGTCGACGCCGGTTATCAGCTGGTAATGGTGAGCAATCAGGACGGATTGGGTACCGACAGCTTCCCGCTGGCCGACTTCGAGCCGCCGCAACGGTTGCTGCTGGAGGTGCTTGGCACTCAGGGCATTGCGTTTCGCGAGATCCTGATCGACCGCCATTTTCCCGATCAGCCCAACGACACCCGCAAGCCGAAGATTGGCATGGCGCTGCACTATTTGCGCGAGGGTCTGATCGATCGCGAGCACAGCCTGATGGTCGGCGACCGCGAGACCGATCTGCAGTTTGCGCAGAACCTCGGTGTGGCCGGCTACCGGGTTGGGCCGCAGGGGCTGAGCTGGGCGCAAATTGCCCATCAGGTGCTCGACCGCCCGCGCTGCGCGGAGCTGACCCGCCACACCAGGGAAACCCGAATTTCGGTGGCGGTCGATCTGGATCAGGAGGCTGACCCCGTCGTCGAAACCGGCATGGGCTTCTTCGACCACATGCTCGAGCAACTCGGCAAGCACGGCGGATTCGCCCTGAAGCTGCGCTGCGAGGGCGACCTGCAGGTCGACGAGCACCACACCGTCGAAGACAGCGCGCTGGCGCTGGGCGCTTGCCTGCGTCAGGCCCTGGGCGACAAGCGCGGCATCGCCCGCTACGGCAACAGCGTGCCGATGGACGAAACCCGAGTCGACGTGGCCCTGGATCTGTCCGGCCGCCCGTGGTTCGAGTTCCAGGGGCGCTTCCCGCGCGAGCGGGTGGGTGAACTGCCGACCGAACTGGTGCCGCACTTCTTCCGCTCGCTGGCGGAAACCCTGGGTGCGACCCTGCATCTGCGGGTGGAAGGCGAAAACGCCCACCACATGGTTGAAGGCTGCTTCAAGGCGGTTGCGCGCAGCCTGCGTCAAGCCTTCGCCCGTCAGGGCGACGTGCTGCCGAGCACCAAGGGGGCGTTGTGAGAGGGACAGGGCTCAGGGTAAAGGGCCCAGGGCCCAGAATGGCCCCCGCTGGTCCAGGCTGCCCGCTGGGCCCTGAGTCCAGGGCCCTGGGCCCTCTTGCCGCAAGGCAAGCTCATGCCTGATCTCGTTCTGGTTGATTCCGGCGGCAGCAATCTGGGCTCGGTGCAGGCTGCACTGGAGCGGCTCGGCGTGGCTGCGCCGGTTAGCGGCGATCCGGCGCGGATACGCGCGGCCTCGCACGTCATTCTGCCTGGCGTAGGCGCTGCCGCGGTCGCGATGGCGCGGCTGCGTGAGCAGGGGCTGGTTGAGGTCATTCAGCAGCTCAAGCAGCCGGTTCTGGGCGTCTGCGTGGGCATGCAGATCCTGTTCGAGCACTCCGAGGAGGGCGATACCCCCTGTCTGGGGCTGTTTCCGGGGGTGATCAGGCGACTGAAGCCCGCTCCAGGGATCCGGATCCCTCATATGGGCTGGAATCAGCTGCGCGCGCTTGGCTCGCATCCCTTAACACAAGGGCTTGACCAACAGCACGCCTATTTCGTCCACAGTTTTGCGGCAGCCGTCACAGAATCGACGATGCTCAGTGTCGATCATGGACAGTCGTTTGCTGCGCTCGTGGTCAGGGGGAACTACCACGGTGCGCAGTTCCATCCGGAGCGATCGGCCGCTGCCGGCGCCCAGTTGCTCGAGAACTTCCTGGGGCTCGAGGGCTGACTCATGAGGAATGCTATGCGGCTGTATCCGGCGATTGATCTGCGTGGGGGTACCGTGGTGCGCCTGTACCAGGGCGACTACGCGCAAAGCACCGCATACGACAATGATCCGGTAGAGCTTGCCCAGGCCTACGAAGAGGCCGGTGCCAGTTGGCTGCATCTGGTCGATCTGGATGGGGCCAAGGGTGAAGCCGGGGAGAATCTCTACGTGTTCGAGGAGATTGCCACCCGCACCGCCCTGCGTATCCAGGCCGGCGGCGGGGTCCGCAATGCGCAGGATCTGCAGCGGCTGCACGATGCCGGCGTCACCCGCGTGGTGATCGGATCGCTGGCGGTCAAGCAGCCGGAAGTCGTTCGTCAGTGGTTCATTCGCCAGGGCAGCGAGGGCATCTGTCTGGCGGCCGACGTGCGTCGCGCCGAAGATGGCAGTTTGCACGTGCTGACTGCCGGCTGGACCGAAGACAGCGCGATTGAACTCAATGCCTTCATCCAGACCTTCCAGGACGTAGATCTGCGCCACGCGCTGTGCACCGATGTGTCTCGCGACGGCACCCTGAGCGGGCCCAATGTGGCGCTCTACCAGGATCTGGTAACGCGCTTTCCGTGGCTGCAGGTGCAGGCCTCCGGCGGCGTTTCCAGCCTGGCTGACCTGCAGGCGCTGGACGCTGCCGAAGTCGACGGGGCGATCATTGGCAAGGCCCTGCTTGAGGGCCGCTTCACCCTGGAGGAGGCCGCGGCATGCTTGCCAAGCGCCTGATTCCCTGTCTGGACGTGCGCGATGGTCAGGTGGTCAAGGGGGTGCGCTTTCGCGATCACGTGGTGATGGGGGAAATCGTTGAGCTGGCGCTGCGCTATCGCGAAGAAGGCGCCGATGAGTTGGTTTTCTACGACATCACCGCCAGCCCCGAGGAGCGCAGCGTGGATCGCGGCTGGGTCGAAAAAGTGGCGCGGCAGATCGATATCCCGTTTTGCGTAGCCGGCGGCATCCGCACTGTAGAGCAGGCGCGGTCTGTGCTTCACGCCGGCGCCGACAAGATCAGCATCAATACCCCGGCGCTGCAGCGTCCCGAGCTGATCGACCAGCTGGCGCGCGAATTCGGCAGTCAGTGCGTGGTGGTTGGGGTGGACTCCCTGGCCGCCGAGGACGGCTGGCGGGTGCACCAGTTCACCGGCGATCCCGAGCGCAGCCGAGAGTCGGGCCGGAGGACGCTGGATTGGGTTAGCGAAGTGCAAAGCCGCGGCGCCGGCGAGATCGTGCTCAACTGCATGAACAGCGACGGCGTTCGGCAGGGCTATGATCTGGCCCAGCTGAGTGCGGTGCGCGCGCGCTGCGGCGTGCCGCTGGTCGCCTCCGGTGGGGCCGGCGCAGTTGATCATTTCGTTGACGTTTTCCAGCGCTGCGATGTGGACGCTGCGCTCGCCGCCAGCGTTTTCCACTCCGGCGCGGTGCCCATTCCCCAGCTGAAGTCGGCGCTGGCCGAGGCCGGCATTCCGATTCGCCCGCACTGATCGTCGAAGGTTTTGACCGCTACATCAGTGACTCGCATGGATACCCCGATGATCACAGCTGACTTTGATCCGGCAGCGCTGGACTGGAACAAGGGCGCGGGCCTGCTGCCGGCTATCGTGCAGGATGCCAACAGCGGCCAGGTGCTGATGCTCGGCTACATGAATCTGGAAGCACTGCAGCACAGCCTGGCCAGCGGGCGGGTCACTTTCTACTCGCGCAGCAAGCAGCGGCTGTGGACCAAGGGCGAGAGCAGCGGACACTGGCTGAAGCTGGTGCAGGTGCAGGCCGACTGTGACTCAGACACGCTGCTGGTGCTGGCTCAGCCGCAGGGGCCGGTCTGCCACAGCGGGACGCAGACCTGCTTCGGCGATGCGATTGCGCCAACGCTGGGCTTCCTGGCGCAGTTGGAGCAGTTGGTGCAGGCGCGCAAGGGTGCCGACCCCGAATCCAGCTACACCGCCAAGCTGTACCAGAAGGGCACCCGTCGCATTGCTCAGAAGGTCGGCGAGGAAGGCCTGGAAACCGCGCTCGCTGCGGTCGCCGAGGGCCGCGAGGAACTCCTCGGTGAAGCCGCCGACCTGCTCTACCACCTGCTGGTACTGCTCAGCGACAGAGGTGCCGATCTGAACGCCGTTGTCGAGGTGCTGCAGGCAAGGCACGGAAAATAGACCCCGCCGCAAGTGAACCGTCAGCTGGCGAAGCACGATCGCTCAGCCCTCAGCCCTCAGCCCTCAGCCCTCAGCCCTCAGCCCTCAGCCCTCAGCCCTGGGCCCTCTTCCCTCGTGCGTTGACTGGAACCGTTCACCCAGTAGCTGATATTCTGACCGGCCTGAATATTCACGACCGGATCCGTCATGCTTGCCCAAGTCAAAACCCCGCGCCGCGCCGTCAGTCTGATTGGCGCCCCCACCGATATTGGCGCCGGGCATCGCGGCGCATCGATGGGGCCGGAGGCGCTGCGGGTCGCGGGCTTGCCCAAGGCGCTGGCCGATCGCGGTCTGGACGTGATCGATCGCGGCAATCTGAGTGGGCCGGTCAATCCCTGGCAGCCGCCGCAGGACGGCTATCGCCATCTGGCCCAGGTGGTGGCCTGGAATCGTTCGGTGTTCGAAGCGGTCGACCGCGAGTTGGCCGACGATCGACTGCCGATCCTGCTGGGCGGCGATCACTGCCTGGCGCTGGGCTCCATCGCCGCCATCTCCGAGCACTGCCGCGAGCGTGGCAAGACCCTGCGAGTGCTGTGGCTGGACGCGCACGCCGATTTCAACACCGCCACCATCACCCCGTCAGGCAACATCCACGGGATGCCGGTGGCCTGTTTGTTCGGGCGTGGTCCCAAGGAACTGGTCGAGATTGCCGGGCGCCATCCGCTGCTGGACGCCAGTCAGATCAAGCAGATCGGGATTCGCAGCGTCGATCCGGGTGAGCGTCAGCTGGTTCGCGAGGCCGGGCTGGACATCTACGACATGCGCTACATCGACGAGATGGGCATGCGCCGGGTGATGACCCAGGCGCTGGAAGGCGTCGACAGCAACACCCACCTGCACGTGAGCTTCGATATCGATTTTCTCGATCCGGAGATCGCGCCCGGGGTCGGCACCACGGTGCCCGGTGGTCCGAACTATCGCGAAGCGCAGCTGTGCATGGAAATGATTGCCGACACCGGCTGCCTGGGATCGCTGGACATCGTCGAACTCAATCCTGCCTTCGACAATCACAATCGCAGCGCGGATCTGGCGGTCGATCTGGTCGAGAGCCTGTTTGGCAAGTCCACGCTGATGCGGGGATGAAGACGGTCCTACGTTGTTAGGTATTTCGTCCTACGTTTAGATTCAGGGCAGGTGCATAGGCAACTGCGCGTTACGCTCTTGGTCGTAACACGTAACACGTAACACGTAACACGTACCACCCGAATCGCTTCGGCCGCCGTCATGCCACAATACGCGGCGTCCACCGCCTCTTGCCGACCAGCCATGTCCGCTGCCGCCCCTGATCGAGTGTTGTCCGCGCAAGCCGCCGGGGCAGAGGCTCAGCTGGAGGCCACATTGCGCCCGCGGCTGCTGGCCGAGTACACCGGGCAGGCCACCATCCGCGAACAGCTGGAGATCTACATCGAGGCGGCGCGGCGACGCGCCGATGCGCTCGATCATGTGCTGATCTTCGGACCGCCAGGATTGGGCAAAACCACCCTGTCGCACGTGATCGCCAACGAGTTGGGGGTCAGCCTGCGGCAGACCTCCGGGCCGGTGCTGGAGCGCCCTGGCGATCTGGCGGCGCTGCTGACCAACCTCGAACCCAACGATGTTCTCTTTGTCGATGAAATTCACCGGCTGTCGCCGGTGGTCGAAGAGGTGCTCTATCCGGCGATGGAGGACTATCAGATCGACATCATGATCGGCGAAGGCCCCGCCGCGCGCTCGATCAAGCTCGATCTGCCGCCCTTCACCCTAGTCGGCGCCACCACTCGCGCGGGCCTGCTGACCTCGCCGCTGCGTGATCGCTTCGGCATCGTCGCGCGGCTGGAGTACTACACGGTGCCGGAGCTGACCACCATCGTCAGCCGCTCGGCCAAGATTCTCAACGTCGATTGTGAAACCGAAGGCGCCGAGGAAATCGCCCGCCGCTCGCGCGGGACGCCGCGAATTGCCAACCGGCTGCTGCGGCGTGCGCGCGATTACGCTCAGGTCAAGGCAGGCGGGGTAATCGATCTGGCCGCCGCCGATGCCGCGATGCAGATGCTGCAGGTTGATCAGGCCGGCTTCGATGCGCTGGATCGACGCCTGCTGCATACCCTGATCGATCACTTCGACGGTGGCCCTGTGGGCATCGACAATCTGGCCGCGGCGCTCAGCGAGGACAGCGGCACTCTGGAGGATGTGATCGAGCCCTATCTGATCCAGCAGGGCTACCTGATGCGCACCGCGCGTGGACGCATGGCGACCCGCCGCGCCTGGCAGCATTTGGGGCTCAAGCCGCCAGCGCGGCCGGAAGCCACCGCTGACCTGTTTGGCTCCGCCGATGGAGAGCCGGGCGAGTGAGTCAGCCTGTGTTTAGCTGGCCTGTGCGTGTCTATTGGGAAGACACCGACGCCGGTGGGGTGGTTTATCACGCCGGTTATGTGCGCTTTTATGAGCGGGCGCGCACCGAATGGTTACGCAGTCGCGGGGTGATCCAATCGCGGATGTCAGCCGAACATGGATTGATGTTTGTGCTCTACGGACTGCAGCTACGCTTCCTGCGCCCCGCGCGGCTGGATGATCTGCTCGATGTACGGCTGTACCTGAAGACCCTGACCCGAACCCGGATGGTGATCGATCACGAGCTCTATCAGTCCGGCGACCGCACTCAGCTGGGACAGGCAACCGCCGAAGTGGCCTGCATCAGCGCCGAAACTTTCAAACCTCGACCCATTCCGACCGACATAGTGAAGGAACTGCAAGCTTGAACAACGATCTCGACCTCATTCACCTCCTGACTCAGGCCAGCCTGCCGGTGAAGTTCGTGCTGGCGCTGCTGATCGGCGCATCGATCTGGTCCTGGTGGATCATCGCACGCAAGCGCCGGGTACTCAGTCGGGCGGCCAAGGCCGCAGAGAAGTTCGAAGACCGTTTCTGGTCAGGTGCAGACCTCGCTCAGCTGTACCGCGAAGTGAGTCAGGGCAAGGATCCGGAAGGTCTGGAGACGGTTTTCGAGGCAGGTTTCCGCGAATTCGCCAAGCTGCGCCAGAAGCGCGGAGTGGATCCGCGCTCGTTGGTGGAGTCGGCGCAGCGCGCGATGCGGGTGGCGATGATCCGCGAGATCGACCGGCTGGAGCACTCGCTCAACACTCTGGCCACGGTGGGCTCGATCTCGCCCTACGTCGGTCTGTTCGGCACCGTGTGGGGCATCATGATCGCCTTCCAGGGACTGGCCAACGTCAAGGAGGCGACCATCGCCATGGTGGCGCCGGGCATTTCCGAAGCGCTGATCGCCACCGCCATGGGCCTGTTCGCGGCGATTCCGGCGGTGGTGTTCTACAACCGCTACTCCAACAAGGTGGAGTCGCTGGAGTCGCGCTACGACATCTTTCAGGACGAGTTCAGCACCATTTTGCAAAGACAGGCACACCCCGAGGACAACTACCGTTGAGCGGGCGGAAGGTATTCGCTAACCCTCAAGCTACCTTTCGAGTGAACGAACATGGCGCGTAACCGAAAACGGCGCAAGCCGGTTGCTGAAATCAACGTCGTTCCCTATATCGACGTGATGTTGGTGCTGCTGATCATCTTCATGGTCACCGCGCCGCTGCTCAATCTGGGCGTGGATGTGGATCTGCCGCAGGCGTCGGCCGAGCCGCTGCAGAACGACGATGAACCGATCGTGGTCAGCGTGACCCGCGACGGCGCGTTTTTCCTCACCGTCGGCGGGGATCACGAGGAAGTCGACGGCGAGACACTGAAGGCCAAGATCGGCGCCTTCGTGCGCAACAACCCCAAGCTCACAGTGCTGGTCGGGGGTGATCGCAGCGTCGAGTACGGCAAGGTCTATCAGGCGATGGCCCTGCTGCAGCAGGCCGGCGCGCCCAAGGTCGGTCTGATGGCCGAACCGCCACCGCCGGCGTCTGCGCGCTGATGGAGCGCTTCAGCGACAAGGCGGTGTCGCTGTTTCAGGCGCTGGGCGTGCACGTCCTGGCGGCCCTGATCATGCTGCTGGGGCTGCAGGCCTCCGAGCCCATTCAGCTCTCCGGCGGTGCGCCGCTGGAGGCGGTGATGGTGGACTTGAGCACCATGGCCAGCGTGCCCAAGGCCCGACCGGCACCGCCCAAGCCCACTCCGCCAACCCCACCACCGCCGGCCCAGGCCAAGCCGCCACCGCCGCCGCCACCTCCCAAGCCTGAGCCACAGGTGCAGCAGGAACAGGCCGCCCTGCGCCAATCCCAGCTGGCCGCCGAGCAGGCTGCCGCCGCCGAACGGTTGCGGGTGCAGCAAGCCCAGGAGCGGCAAAAGGAGCTGGAGCGCCAGCAGGAGCTCGAGAAGATCCGCAAGGAACGCGAGCAGGCCGAGCGCCAGCGCAAGCTGGAGGAGCAACGTCTGGCCCAGCTGCGCGAGCGGCAGAATGCCGAGGCCGAGCAGCGCCGAGCGGCGGCCGCAGCGGTGGCTGCGCAACAGGCGGCCGCGAACGCGGCGGCGAATCAGGCCGATTCTCTGCTCAATCAGTATTCGGCCCTGTTGCAGGATGTGGTGACCCAGAGCTGGCGCCGTCCGCCCACTGCACGACCAGGAATTCGCTGTGTCCTGCGGGTACGCCAGATTCCCGGCGGCGAGGTAATCGGTGTCAGCATTGGGTCGCCGTGTAACGCCGCCGGCGCCGTTCAGCAGTCCATTCTGGAAGCGGTTGAGCGTGCCAGTCCGCTCCCGTACAGCGGCTTTGAGCGAGTATTCGTTCGCGATTTGAACTTCACCTTCGTCTACAACGGATGAGTAGATCGATGCCCAAGTCATTTTTGAGTCTGTTCTTTTTGCTCTTGCTGGGTTCCACGGCCGGCGCCCAGAACGCACTGGATATCCAGATCATCGATGGCCGCGAGAGCGCGCTGCCGATCACCGTGGTCCCGTTCGCCTGGGAAAGCGCCGGCTTCCCCGACAGCACCGACCTGGCCGAGGTGATCAGCAATGATCTGACCCGTTCCGGACAGTTCCGTGCGCTGCCGCGCAACGACATTTTCGAGCGGCCCTCGCGCGGCAGCCAGATCAACTTCGCCAACTACCGCCAGCTCAAGCAGGACTATGTGGTGGTCGGTCGGGTCCAGGACGGGCCGGACAACACCTTCAGGATCGAGTTCGAACTGCATGGGGTGATCAAGCAGGACGAGCAGTTGGCGCTGGCGATCAGCGGG
>JAGRJL010000329.1:19049-23423 GCA_020442775.1 Lysobacterales bacterium
CAGACCGACAATCCCGAATACGCGATCTGGGTGGCTGACTCCGACGGTTACAACCCGCAGCGCATCGTGTGGAATTCGCAGCCCTTCATTTCGCCCAGCTGGTCGCCGGACGGTCGTTATCTGGCCTACGTTTCATTCGAGCACGGCGGCCAGTCGATCTACATGCACGAGGTCAGCACCGGCTCGCGGCGCAGGCTGACTTCCTACAAGGGCATCAACGGCGCGCCGGCCTTTTCGCCGGACGGTCGCCAGATGGCGCTGACCCTGTCCAAGGACGGCAATCCGGACATCTATGTGATGGACATCGCCAGCGGTCGGCTCAATCGGGTGGCCAGTCACTACTCGATCGACACCGAGCCGGCGTGGATGCCCAATGGCCAGGAAATCCTGTTCACCTCCGACCGTGCGGGCAAGCCGCAGATCTACAGGGTGTCGGCCGCCGGGGGCGGTTCGGTGTCGCGGGTGACCTCGGTCGGCGACTACAACACCCGTGCAAATGTTTCCTTTGACGGCCGCAAAATAGCGATGGTGCAGGGCAACAAAAACGTGTACCGTATTGCGGTTTTGGATCGCGAGCGTAGCGACACCGGCACGGTACGGGTGATAACCTCTGGGCCGTTGGACGAGTCGCCTAGCTTTGCGCCCAACGCGAGCATGGTTTTATATGCCGCGCGGGAGGGGAACCGGGGAGTACTCTATGCCGCCTCAGCCGACGGGTTGGTCAAGCAAAAGCTGACCTTCGGCGATGGGGACGTGCGCGAGCCTGCCTGGGGACCCTTCCGTCCGCGTTAAACTAACAAGACCCGGTCTGACAACAGCGCCGATTTAATCAACCCAGATTTGCCCTTATAACGAGGAATGCCATGAATACCTCCGTACGCGCCCTGCTCATCGCCCTCAGCTGCGCGGTCGCCGTTGGTTGTGCGAAGAAAGAAGAAGTCCGTCCCGAGCCGACCCCCGCGCCGACTCCGACCCCGACTCCGACCCCGACTGCCCCGGCCGGTGACAACTGGACCGATGTGGCGCTGCTGGCTTCCAAGCCCTGCCTGGTCGCGCGCACCGCCTATTTCGATTACGACGCGTCCAACGTGCGTTCGGAAGCGCAGGAGATGATCCGCTGCCACGCCCGCTGGCTGCAAAACAACCCGGGTGCGCGGATGACTCTGGAAGGCAACGCCGACGAGCGCGGTTCGCGGGAATACAACCTGGGCCTGGGCGAGCGTCGCGGCAATGCGGTGCGTGACCTGCTGCTGGCCAACGGCGCCAGCTCGGCGCAGATCAACGTGGTCAGCTACGGCGAAGAGCGCCCGGTCTGCACCATGAGCGACGACTCCTGCTGGAGCAAGAACCGTCGCACCGAGATCGTGTACACCGTCAAGCAGTGATGCCGGGCGGGCGTTTCTTCAGCTCACTGGGAATCGCGGCGGCGCTGGTCGCCGCCGCGATCTACCCGCAGCAGGGGCAGGCACAGCAGCAGCGCCTGAGTCTGGCCGAGCGCGTCGCTCGGCTGGAACAGCAGGGGCTGGGCGGTGGCGATGCCCAGAGCAATTTAGACCTGCTCAACCGCATGAATCAGATGCAGGAAGAGCTGGCCAACTTGCGCAACCTGCTGGAGCAGCAGACTTTCGAGCTGGAGAGTCTGAAGAAGCGTCAACGCGATCAGTATCTGGATATCGATTCGCGCATCGCGCGAATGGAAGGGACCGGCCCCAGCGCGCCGGTGCGCCCAGACGGCGCACCGCTGGCGGTGGAGCCGGAGCCCGCCGACCCCAACCAGCTCACCTGGAGTGAGCCGGTACCGGCCGACAACATCCCGGTCACGCCGCCAACAGCCGACGCGGTTGGGGAGCCGATCTACAGCGCAGTCAGCGACGATCCGGCCTCGGCCGAAGTGCAGCGACAGGCCTATGATCGGGCCTTCGAGGCGCTCAAACAGGGTCGCTATGATGCGTCGGCCCGCTATTTTGCTTCGTTCCTGAGTGACTACCCCGATGCCGAACTGGCACCCAATGCCACTTACTGGCTGGGCGAGTCCTACTACGTCACCCAGAACTACCGAATTGCGCTGGATACCTTCCAGCAACTGCTGTCGCGCTATCCGCAGAGCGGCAAGGCACAAGATGCGCTGCTCAAGGTCGGCTATTGCCACTTCGAGCTCGGCGATACCCGCCGCGCGGCGGAGACCCTCGACAGCGTGATTTCCCGCTATCCGGACACTCCGGTGGCGCGTCTGGCCGAAGGCCGGCTGCGCGCGATGCGACTGGACAGCAGCCGCTAATCCAGCAGGCAGGGCTGACGCCAAGGGCGGCAAGCCGACGTGGTCCGAAGATCAGGCGATAGTCATGTCCACCGACACCGCGATTGCTCCCACGGCCGCCGCTGATTGGCTGCGGATCACCGAGGTCTTTCTCTCGCTGCAGGGCGAGTCCACCAGCGTTGGCCTGCCCACCGTCTTCGTTCGCCTGACCGGCTGTCCGTTGCGCTGCGGCTATTGCGACAGTGCCTATGCCTTCCATGGTGGCCGTCGGGTCGAAATCGCCGATCTGGTCGCCGAGGTTGCTGGCTACGGGGTACAGCATGTGACCGTCAGCGGCGGTGAGCCACTGGCCCAGAAGCGCTGTCTGGACTTGCTCACCCGCCTTTGCGATCTCGGCTTGAGCGTGAGTCTGGAAACCAGCGGTGCGCTGGACGTTGGCGCGGTGGACGCGCGGGTAATCAAGGTGATCGACATCAAGACCCCGGGATCCGGCGAATCCGCGCGCAATCATTGGGAGAACCTGCAGCATCTGGGTAGCGGCGATCAGCTCAAGTTTGTGCTCTGTGACCGCGCGGACTACGACTGGGCCAATCAGGTGCTGCGAGAGCGCAACTTGCCCGAGCTCGCCGAAGTGCTTTACTCGCCAAGCTGGGGTCAGCTCGATCCCACCGATCTGGCCAACTGGATCGTCGAGGACCGGTTGCCGGTGCGCTTTCAGGTGCAGCTGCACAAGCTGCTCTGGGGTGATGTGCCAGGAAAATAGGCGTGACGGTAGGTCCAGTGGGTTGCCGAGGGCCGAGGGCTGAGGGCTGAGGGCTGAGGGCTAGGGCCCAGGGCCCAGGGCCCAGGGGCGCAGGCTGCAAGGATTGATAGGCGCGTCGGTCAGACGCCCAGGTGGCAAGGAAGTTCGCGATGTTTACCGGATTGATTCAGGCAGTGGGCAGTTTGCGGCACACCGAGCAGCACCGCGGCGGCTTGCGTTGGTGGGTGGACGCCGGTGAGCTGCTGGCCGACGGCGGGGAGCTTGGCGAAAGCATTGCGGTGTCGGGCGTCTGCCTGACTGCGGTGGCCTTCGACGGCGCGGCATTTGCTGCAGATCTGGCAATAGAAACCCTGAACAGAACCAGCCTGGGGCGGCTGACGCCCGGAGCACCGGTCAATCTGGAACGCGCGCTGCTGCCGACCACCCGACTGGGCGGCCATCTGGTCTCGGGGCACGTCGATGGGGTCGGGCGGGTTCGCAGCATCGCCGACGAAGGCGCGGGCCAGCGCTGGTATGTCGACGCACCGGCCGAGCTGCTTCGCTTCATTGCTGTGAAAGGGTCGATTTGCGTTGAGGGGATCAGTTTGACCGTGACCAACGTGGATACCGCAGGCTTCGCGGTAGCGCTGGTGCCGCACACCCTTGAGCACACCAATCTGCATGCGCTTGAGGTCGGCAGCCCGGTCAATCTGGAAGTGGATCAGATTGCCCGCTACGTCGAGCGGCTGGTGCAGTGGTCCGTGTCGACTCGGGGGCAACCGAGCGACGCCGGGACGGATTCGGCAAGCTGACCGCGCCTGGCCCGCCGCGGCTTGCGAGTTTCATGTAGGAGCCAGCCCTGCTGGCGACTCGATGTACCGCAGTGAGTCTGGCCGCGCCCGCGCATCCAAGCTGTCGTTTGCCCGCAGACACTTCTACGAACTGATTGCCGCAATGGTGTGAGGCCCGGCGCACTCTGATCACCAACGGCTTTCGCCATCGACGCCAGCACCCGCAGGCAGTACCCTGCGGGCCCTGCTGACCTCACCAAGCGCTGCCTCATGTCCTTCGATTCCATTCCCGACATCCTCGACGACCTGGCTCAGGGCCGCATGGTGGTGATCCTCGACGATGAGGATCGAGAGAACGAGGGCGATCTGATCATGGCCGCATCCAAGGTGCGGCCAGAGGACATCAACTTCATGGCGCGCTACGCGCGCGGGCTGATCTGTCTGGCGCTGACCCCGGAGCGCTGTCGTCAGCTGGCGCTGCCGCCCATGGTGCGCGACAACCGCACCTCGCACGGAACTGCGTTCACTGTCTCCATTGAGGCTGCCAGCGGGGTGACCACCGGGATCTCCGCCTACGATCGCGC
>JAGRJL010000330.1 GCA_020442775.1 Lysobacterales bacterium
GGAAGCTCCACAGGTAGAGCTTCAGTGACTTCAGCTCCACGCAGCGCTGATTGGGCACGTACTCCAGATGAAACTCGGCGAAATCGGGCTGGCCGGTCTTGGGGCAGAGGCAGGTAAACTCTGGCATCCGCATCCGAATGGTATAATGGCGGTTTGGCTCGGGATTGGGGAAGGATTCCAGGGCCTTGCTAGGTAAAGTGCTCACGGGTTGGTTGGCTGTGTAGCGGTCAAGGCGCGCAACGCTAATCTGCCGCGCGCCGGTGGTCAAACCCTGCCACGGGTCGATGTAGCTTTCGGTTCAGTTTCATTTCGATTTCGCGCTTCCCACAGACGGTCATTCATGCGTTTAGGCAGCATCAAACTCGCTGGCTTCAAGTCCTTCGTCGACCCCACGACGCTGGAATTGCCGTCCAATATGACTTCCGTGGTGGGTCCCAACGGCTGCGGCAAGTCCAACATCATCGACGCGGTGAAGTGGGTGATGGGCGAGAGCGCCGCCTCCCGCCTGCGTGGCGACGCCATCACCGACGTGATCTTCAATGGCTCGACCGAGCGCAAGCCGGTTGGCCAGGCCAGCGTCGAGCTGACCTTCGACAATTCCGACGGTCAGATTGGCGGCGAGTACGCCGCCTACAGCGAAATCAGCGTCAAGCGTGTGGTCGGGCGCGACGCCGTCTCGAACTACTACCTCAACGGCCATCGCTGCCGCCGCCGCGACATCACCGATCTGTTCCTGGGTACCGGTCTGGGACCGCGCAGCTACGCGATCATCGAGCAGGGGATGATCTCGCAGATCGTCGAGGCCGCGCCGGAGGATCTGCGGGTTCATCTGGAAGAGGCGGCCGGCATCTCCAAGTACAAGGAGCGCCGCAAGGAGACCGAGTCACGAATTCGCTCCACCCGCGAGAACCTGTCGCGCCTGGAGGATGTTCGTCAGGAGATCGACAAGCAACTCGATCATTTACGCCGGCAGGCGCGTCAGGCCGAGCGCTATACCGAGCTCAAACAGCAGTTTGCCCAGGCCGAGGCGGAGCTGCGCACCCTGCAAATCCGCGACCTGGACCAGCAGCAGGCGGCACAGAACGAGGCTGAAGGGGCGGCGCGACTGCGGGTGGAGCAGCTGTCGGCCGATCTGAGACAGCTCGAAGCCGATGTGGAAAAGGCCCTGGTCGAGCACCAGGAAGCCGGCGAAGCCTTCAACCAGACTCAGGGTCAGCACTATGCGGTAGGCTCGGACTTGGCCCGGGTGGAGCAGAAGCTGGAGTTCGGCCGTCAGGCGATTGGCCGGCTGAGCACCGATCAGCAGAATATCCAGGCCCGGCTGCAGCGCCTGGATCAGCAGAATCAGCACGACAGCCAGGCCTTGAGAGAGGCGGAAGGGAGCCTGGCGAGCGCAGAACCGGCGGCGCTGAAGGCGGCCGAGGAGGGCAGCGAACTGCAGCAGCGCGCTGACCTGGCCGAAGCCGAGCTGACTCAGGCCCAGCAGGCCTTCGAAGCGCAGTCCCGGGATCTGTCAGACGCGCAGCGCCGTGCGGAGGTGGAACGCACCCGCATCGAATTCCAGGAAAAGCAGCAGCGCTTGCACCTGGAACGGCTGGATTTGATCGCGCGAGAGCTGCAGGGCCTGGATCCGGCTTCCCATCAGGTGCTGGTGCAGGAGGCCGAGCAGGTCGAAAAAGGACTGAGTGAGGAAGTCGAGCAACTTGGCGAGAGCCTGGCCCAGGCGCGGCAGCTGTCAGAGCAGTCGGCTGCGGCGCTCAGCGCTGAACAGGCCTCACTGGCCCAGTTCAGACAGGGACTGCAGGCGATTCGCGGGCGGCTGGCGTCGCTGGAAACGCTGCAGCACGCCGCGCTAGGGCAGGATCGCAAGGAGTTGACCGCCTGGCTCAGCCGCCATGGGCTGGCCTCCGCGCCGCGTCTGGGTGCGGTGCTGAAGGTCGAGGAAGGCTGGTCCGGCGCGGTCGAAAGCGTGCTCGGTCCGCTGCTGGAGGCGGTGGTGGTGCCTTCGGTACTGGCGCCCGAGTTGGATCTCAGCGGTTTGCCGAAGGGCGTGCTGACCCTGGTAAACGGGGAATCCGCCCCCGCTGCGCCGACGAGTAGCCTGGCCAGCAAGGTGCGGGGGCCGGCGGCGGTTACCGGCTGGCTGGCCCGGATCGAGGTGGCCGATAGCGTCGAGGAGGCCAGGCAGAGACTGTCCCAGCTGGCGCCGGATCAGTCGATAGTGACTGCGGATGGACACTGGCTGGGGCCGGGGTGGCTGCGGGTGGACCGCGGCGCCAACGCGCACGAGGGCGTGCTGGCCCGTTCCCGCGAGATCGACGCGCTGGGCCTGGAGGGTCACGGGCTGGAAGACGCGGTTCGCGAATGCGAGGCGGAAATCGAGCAGCAGCGCAGCGCGCTCAAGGACAGCGATGCGCGCAAGGCAGAGCACCAGCAGGCGCTCTATCAGCTGCATCGGCGCCTCGCCGAGGCCGCGGCGGCGGTCAAGAATGCGCGCAATCAGGCCGAGAATGCGGCCAGGCGCGAGGCCTCGTTGCGCGCCGAGCAGCAGGAGCTGCAGCAGCGCATCAGCGAGGAGGATCAACTGGTCAAGGCCGCCCGCGGGCGGCTGGGCGAGGCGATTGCCGCGCTGGAGGAACTGCGCAAGACCCAGCCTCAGGCTGAGCAGTTGCGCAGCCAGGCGCGTCAGGCCGTTGACAACATTCGCGCTCAGATTCGCACCCAGCGCGAGCATAGTCATCGGCTGGCGCTGGAGATCGAACAACAGCGCTCGCGCAAGCAGGCCCTGAGCGCGGCGATCAACCGGGCGCAGCAGGAACGCTCCGATGCGGAAGGCCGGCGCGCGGGGCTGGCGGCACAGCTCAAGCAGGCTGAAGAGCCGATTCCGGCACTGAAGGTCGAGTTGGAGCGGCACCTGGAGCGTCGGGTGCAGGTGGAATCGGAGTTGGCCAAGGCCAGAAGTCGACTCGAAGTGGCCTCGCAGCAGCTGCGACAGCTGGAGCAGGGCAGGCAGCGCATTGATCAGCTGATCAGTCATGCGCGCGAGAAGCTGTCCGAACAGCAGCTCAAGACCCAGGCGGTTTCGATCAAGCGTAGCGATATGGCCACCGCGCTCGCCGAATCCGGGCATGAGTACGAGGCGGTGCTCAGTACCCTGGATGCGGAGGCGCAGGCCAGTGACTGGGCCAGCCGGGTCATTGATCTGGAACAGAAGATCCGCCGGCTGGAGCCGGTCAATCTGGCGGCGATCTCGGAGTTGGCTCAGCTCAGCGAGCGCAAGACCTATCTGGACAGCCAGCACGTGGACCTGAGTTCGGCGATGGAAACGCTGGAGTCGGCGATCGCCAAGATCGACCGCGAGACTCGCACCCGCTTCAAGGACACCTTCGACAAGGTCAGCGCCGGCTTGAAGGAGCTGTTTCCGCGCCTTTTTGGCGGCGGACACGCCTATCTGGAGCTGACCGGCGAGGACCTGCTCAGCACCGGCGTCACCATCATGGCGCGCCCACCGGGCAAGCGAGTGAGCAATATCGGACTGCTCTCCGGTGGCGAAAAGGCGCTGACCGCAGTTGCGCTGGTGTTCGCCATCTTCCGGCTCAACCCCGCGCCGTTCTGCCTGCTGGACGAGGTAGATGCGCCGCTGGACGAGGCCAACGTCGG
>JAGRJL010000331.1 GCA_020442775.1 Lysobacterales bacterium
CAGCGGCACCTTGCGCCAAAGTAGTGTTCATAGCTCACCCTGGGCCATCAGCAATCGCCCTTAATTGGGCATCAGTGGTGCTGAACTCAAGAGTAAGCACAGATTCCCCTGGCGCCGCTGGCGGTCGTTGCGATGAGGACCGCGAGTCCCACCGAAACACCACTGTAAAAAATTTTTTCGCACGCAAGTATGCGTCTCCATTGGGCCTTTTGTACGCGCTGAAGGCAGAGTGTGAATTCGGGCCTTGCACCCCCTCAAACCACGACCTATAGTGCTTGCCCTGACGCCACACACTACATCTAGTGGTTCATACAGAATTTCCACCTAGACTAAAGATCGCCTTCAAGGGCGGCGCTGTCGGGTGCTGCGAACGATCGGCTAACGCCCTGGCCGAAGAAGAATTTTTACCTCAAAACCGCGAGTTCGACTGCGAAGACCCTGGGGAGGGGACAACAACTCATGAGCACGGTACGCCTGGAAGCGGTCCGCACGACCTCAACTGAAATGGAACTTCAACCGGCCTCCTGGGATATCTGGGACAAGAAATACCGCCTCAAGAGCAAGACCGGGGCGGCAGTCGACAAGACCATTGACGATACCTACAAGCGCGTCGCGCGTGCCCTCGCCGACGCCGAAGACAGCCCGGAAAAGGCTGCACACTGGTACGAGCGTTTCCTCTGGGCGCTGCGTCGTGGCGCGATTCCGGCGGGACGGATCACCTCCAATGCCGGCGCGCTGGAGCACAAGCCAGCCACCTCGACGATCAACTGCACGGTATCGGGCAGCATCGGCGATTCGATGGACAACATCTTGGAGAAGGTGCACGAAGCCGGGCTGACCCTGAAGGCCGGCTGCGGAATCGGCTACGAGTTCTCGACCCTGCGTCCGCGCGGCGCCTATGTCTCCGGCGCCGGCGCCTACACCTCCGGGCCGCTGTCGTTCATGGACATCTACGACAAGATGTGCTTCACCGTATCCAGCGCTGGCGGCCGCCGCGGCGCCCAGATGGGCACCTTTGACGTGGCCCATCCGGACGTCAAGGAGTTCATCCGCGCCAAGCGTGAAGACGGTCGCCTGCGCCAGTTCAACCTCAGTCTGTTGATCACCGACGCCTTCGTCCAGGCCGTGCAAAACGATCAGGACTGGGAACTGGTGTTCCCGCTGCGTGAAAGCGAGGCGCGCGAGGTCGATCTCAACAACGCCGCCCAGGTGGTGTGGCGCGAATGGCCCAACAGCGACGGTTATCTGAGCCGCGACGACGGCAAGCTGGCGTGCAAGATCTATGGCCAGATTCCGGCCCGTCGGCTGTGGGACATGATCATGTCCAGCACCTACGATTTCGCCGAGCCTGGTTTCATCCTGATCGACCGGGTCAATGAGATGAACAACAACTGGTGGTGCGAGGATATCCGCGCCACCAATCCCTGCGGCG
>JAGRJL010000332.1 GCA_020442775.1 Lysobacterales bacterium
TTGCAGAGTTCACCTTCGACAGCTGCACCAGCGGACAGGTGCGGGTGGAGTTCGTCGGCAATCCCAACCCGATCATCATCCCGCTGCAGCGGATCACCCCGGCATTTCCGGGCTGCTGACCCCACGCTGAGCGTTCGGGGCGTCAGCGGCGGTGGCGCCCCGGTCCTGGTGGAGGCATGCTCCAGATGATCAAAATTGGGAGATGACGATGAGCCAGAGCAGTCGACGTGAAGGTGCCTGTGCCTGTGGGGCGGTGAAAATCGTGGCGCTTTGTGCGAGCAACTCGCTGGGCGCCTGCCATTGTCGGCTGTGTCGACGCTGGGGTGGTGGTCCGCTGCTGACCGTGAGCTGCGGCACCGAGGTGAGTTTCACCGGCAGCGAGCACATCGGCGTGTTCGACTCCTCAGACTGGGCCCAGCGCGGCTTCTGTCAGCGCTGCGGCAGTCACCTGTACTACCGCCTCAAGCCGAACGGTCACCACGAGATTCCGGCGGGCCTGTTCGACAACAGCGACGATCTGCACTTCGAACATCAGGTCTTTGTCGATGAGCGCCCGCCCTATTACCAGTTTGTGCAAGACACCGAAGAGCTGACCGGCGCCGAGTGCTTTGCAAAATTCGCGGCCTCACAACAGGCCTGAGCCTTGCTCGGTGAGCGACTGGTTCACTGCCTTGCGACAAAGGCCTGGAGGTCCTTGATCCAGAAGGCCGGAGCGTCGGCGCTGTCGGCCTCGGCGCGGGCGGCCATCGCCAGAATCTGCTCGCGACTGGAGCCGGTGGCTTCCAGGGTCTGCGCCAGTTCAAAGGCCAAGGTAGCGCGAACAATGGGCGGGTAGCGCTCACCGTAAGCGCCCAGGACGGTTTCCAGGATTCGCCGGGATGCCTCGGCCTGACCTGATTCCCGGAGCAGGCTGGCGCTGCCCGCCGCTGCCGCGCCATACAGCCGGTGCTGCTCTCCCAACACCTTTGCCGCGCTGATCATCAACGCCTGATACTGCGCCAGCGCCGGCTCCACTTCGCCCTTCTCGGTCAGCGCGCGGGCGTAGGCAAATTGCAGGAAAATCACCGTCCGGTGCTCGGCGCCGACGCTGTCCAGTCCGGCCCGGGTCGCCTTTTCCAGCAGTGCCAGCGCCTCATCGGGGCGCTCGTAGGTCACCAGCATGTTGGCGTAGTTGTTGGCGGCGATCAGATAGGCGTTGTGGTGCGTGCCGAATCCACGCTCGACGCCATCAAGCGCCTGTTTGCCCAACGTCAGCGCGCGCTCCTGATCGCCGCTGCGATGAATCGCCCAGGCATAGGCGCGCAGCAGATTGGCGGTCTGCGGTGAATCCGGGCCATAGATCCGGCGAAATTCCGCCAGTGCGCCAGCCAGCAACTCGCTGCCGCGGACCAGATCCCCGGCGTTGGAGACCAGATGCTGACCGTAGTAGCTGGCCCATTGCGCCTTGCGCTCCGGATCATTGGTCTGCTGCAGAATCAGCTCGGCGGTCTCGTACCAGCGCGTGACTTCGCTTTCGGGCGAACCGGCGATACTGTTGGCGAAGGCGATTCCGGTGGCGCTGTCGGCGGCGGTGGGCAGATCGCCGCCGACCATCGCCAGCAGCAGTGCGCGCTCCAGCACCGGCTGAGCCGCCTGGATCTCGGTGAGTTCGGTCAGGGTGTTGCCGCGCAAGGCGGTGTAACGGGCCAATGTTGGCAGATGGTCGAAGGCGGTGACTGCGTCGCTCAGTTGGTCGAGCTGATCCAGCGCCGCCTGGTAGCGCCCGGCGATTCGTTTCGCCCAGGCCTCGGCGAGCTGCTGATCCAGCTGCTGATACTGTGCGCGTGCCGCCTGGCCGGTGGGCAGCGGGACCCTGCTGAGCAGCGACTGGCGATCCGCGCAGGCGCTCGGGCTAGACAGTTTGAGCACCGCATCAAGCGCGCCATCCACGATCTGCGGATTGGCCTGCGCAAACTGTCTTCCGAGCGCGTCCAGCTTGCTCAACTGTCCATCCAGACACACCATCCTTCGATCCAGTAGATCGGCCGATTGCTCGTTGCGCTCGTGGGTGGCCTGGCAGGCGGAAAGCTGCTGGTCACTCCATTCGCTCAGATAGCCGTGGACCGCGCGTTCAACCCGTCGGTAGCTGTCTTCGGCGTAGTTCAGGCCGGTGGCGAAGAAGGCGTGTTCAATCTGCTGCGCGGCGGGTCCTTGCCAGACTGCCGATGGTTCCTCGATCCGCTGGCAAAGCGGGGCGCGGTGGCTCTGCTGATAGCCGACGAAGGCGGTCAGCAACACCAGTGCCGAACCCATTGCCAGCAGTCCTCGGCGCTGCGCCCGACCCGCGTGGGGCCGCAGTGCGGCGAGCAGCGGAGCCAGATCCGGGTGCCGCTGCGCCGGCGCCTCGGCCAACCCCTGCCTCAGCGCCTGGCGCAGACGTGGCTCCAGCGGCAGCGCATTGAGGTCCTCAAGGTTGCGCCGGAGCTGAACGAGATCGGCACCTAGGCTGGCGCACAGGGACAGACAGAAGGCGTACTGGTCGGATTGGGTACTCGCTTCTCCGCCCACCAGCTGTTCCGGCGCCATGAACCGCGGGGTGCCGAAGCCTGCGTCGTAGTCGCTGTCCTTGCGTGCCGAAATCGCCAGACCGAAGTCCATCACCCGGACCCGTCGGTCGCGGCTGATCATGACGTTGTCCGGCTTGAAATCCCGATGGATGATGCCCGCGTTGTGCGCGGCCAGGAGCCCCGCGCCTGCCTGGCGGTAAGCCTGTAGTACTTGGGCGACGCTGGGCTCACACTCATCCACCCAGCCATGCAAGGTCCAGCCGTCAACGAACTCGGTAATCAGGTAAATCTGATCTTCGAATTCCCCTACATCAAACAGCGGCAGGATGTTGGGATGCGACACCTGGGCCAGGGCCCGGGCTTCGGCCATCAGTCGGCGGCTGGCGTCCTCGTCGTGGGTCTCCGACTTCAGGAACTTCAGGCAGACGCGGCGATCCAGGACCCCGTCATAGGCGCTGTAGACCCGGCCCATGCCCCCTTCGCCGATCTGCCTGAGTACCACCAGTCGGCCGACCTGAGTGCCGCTGGCCAGACCACCGTCGGTGCGTCTGGAGATCGGTCCGGTGTCCATCTCCTGGGTGATATCGCCATCGATCATCGTGGGCAATGCTCGTCGGCGGCGGCGCTGGAAGCATCGGAATCTGCCACCTCGCGCACGCTGCGCAGGCGGCGAAAATAGCTGCTCCGGGAGACCTTGAGCAGCGCCATCGCGGCGCCATGATCATCGCCGGCCGCGGCCAGTGCAATTGCGAATGCCTCCGCTTCGGCCCGGTCCAGCGCCGCCTGCAGGCTGAGGTCAATCGGTCCCTCGCTGCTTCCGGCAATGCGCTCCGAGAGGTGCTCGCGATCCAGCGGCTGATGCGGCTGCAGCAGCAGCGCCGCGCGGGCCATTTCGTTGCGCAACTCGCGAACATTGCCTGGCCACTGATAGCGGCACAGCTGGGCCAGCGCCGCGTCGGTGATGCCGGGACTGCGCCGCTGCAGCTTGGTCAATTCCTCGGCCAGAAAATGAATGGCGAGCAGCGGGATGTCGACCCGCCGTTGCCGCAGCGGCGGCAGCCGCAGCTCGACCGCCGCCAGCCGGTGATACAGATCCAGCCGGAACTCGCCCTGGTTGATCCGCTGCTCAAGTTGGCGGTGGGTAGCGGCAACGAAACGGACGTCGAGTGCTATCGCGCGACTGCCGCCGACCCGATAGATGCTCGCAGACTCCAGGGCGCGAAGGATCTTGGCCTGGGTGGGCAAGGCCATGTCGCCGAGTTCGTCCAGAAAAACGGTGCCGCCGCGGGCACGCTCGAGCAGCCCGGCGCGGGCATCCACTCCGGTGGCGACGCCGCGCTCAATGCCGAAAATCTCCGCCTCCAGCAGTTCCGCCGGCAGTGCCGCACAGTTGATCGCCAGGAAGGGCCCCTGATGTCGCGGCGATTGCTGATGGATCCAGTTGGCCAGCAGTTCCTTGCCGCTGCCAGACTCGCCGCAGATCAGCACGCTGACTGCACCCTTGGCGACCCTTGCCGCGAGCCCGTAGACCTCCCTCATGGCCGGTGCGCTGCTGACGACCGCTGCCGGGAGCGCTGCGGCTGGGGAAGCCGCCGGTTCAGGCGCTGCTGGGGGGTTGCTGCCCCCGGTCAGCGCGGCGAGTCCGACGGTCAATGCGAGCTGCAGATTGTGATGCAGCGGATCGCCTAGCCCTTCGATCTCCAGTTGCCAGTGCGCGCAGGGCAGGGTGATCGACTGATCTGCTGCCTGCGCATGATCACCGACTGCGGCCAGCAGGTGGCGGTCGTGACGGTGGCGCACGCGCAGTGCGTCGGCATCCAGAATCAGCCGCCAGCGACCCAGTGCTTCGGCCACCACCGCCGAGGGCGACTCACCCTGCGCCAGTCGCGCGAGGCTGGACTCCAGTCCGCCGATGATGGCCCAGCCCAGCTGCGGCATGTCGGTGGCGGCGCTGGGCTCGGCCGAACTGCGGCTGGGCTTGCCCTCCCAGGAGCCGGGCGGCAGGCCGATCACGCCGAGTTGGTCGGAGTCAGGATGGATGGTGAGGGTCGCCTCACCGATGCGCAAACGCGTGGGCTCCACGATCGCCAGCTGACTGACCCGCCTTCGTCCCAGTCGGGTCCCGTTGCTGGAATCCAGGTCGGTGATCAGCGCCCCGCCATCGGCGAGGACATCGATTTGCAGATGGCGGCGAGAGACCCCGCTGCAGCGCACCTGCAGATCGGTCGATTCTGCGCTGCCCACCGTATAGCGCCCGGTTCGCAGCAGATGTCTGGACGGTGTCTGGGTCTCCAGGGCGATCTCAACCACCGCACAACCGCGAGTCTTCATTCAGCGAATCGTGAGTCAGTGTCCCAGCGCTTGACTCTAACCGAATCGTGACCGATTGCGACCGATTGGTCTCGTTTGCGGGTCTGCAGCCGAGGCGCCGGGCGCCCCGGCTGGCATCCCCGGTCATCCGATGCAGATCCGCTCCACGCCCTTGGAAATCCACAGCGGCGCCCGCTGCAGCGCATCGATTCCCAGGATCACTGCCGGCTTCTCCGCCAATCCCAGTGCCTGGAAAACCGGGAGGTCGGAGATCCGCACTTCCAGGTCATTCACTGCCCAGTCCAGGAAGCGGACCTGACTGAGAGTGAACAGCTGGGAGTCCACCCGTTGACCACCGAAGCCTCGAGTACCCTCCGCGCGGTCGCGCAGACGCATATCGTCGCGGTCAAGTCCCATCGAATCCATCGCGCGCCAGTTGAACAGGGTCTGCGCAGCTCCGGTGTCGACCACCGCTTCCACTGCCGCCGGCTGATTGTCGGCGGTTGCCATCAGCTCTACCAGCGCAAAGCCGCTCAGGTGGGCCGGCCGCGCAGCGCCAAAGCCATTGGCCTGACAGATCGGGTGTGCCGCGCCGTCCGACTCGCCCTCGCTCAGGGTCAGCGCGCCGCCGGGGACGTCGAAGGTCACCTCGTAGCGGCGCAGCAGGTCGTTGCCAAGGATTCCGTCATAGTCGCCCGAGCCGCCATGGGCCTGGCCAAAGCGGCTCATATCGGTGGCCAGCGGCCTGATCGCGAAGCTGGATCCGGCCATTTCGATTTCCAACTGCCTGGCGAACTGAACGCTGTGCGCGCTGCCGCTGGCACCGCTGACATGGGCCTGTTGTGCGCTGGCGTCGATCAGCTCCAGTTTCTCGATGAGCTGGCTGTCGAGCGCACTGGCCCCGGCAGCGGTGTCCACAATCAGCCGTAGCGGTTGATCATGACCGGCAATCCGCGCATTCACGACCGCATAGTTGCCGACCATTCGCAGCGGTATCTGGTGGCTGGCGGCCCCAGCCGCCGTTGAAAGGCCCAATCCGCTGGCCACCATCATCAGGGTTGCTCCGGTCCAGCGGCGAAAGTTGGGGGTGGTATTCATCAGCTTGCCTCCTCATTGTCAGAGGCTGCATTGCAAGCCATTGAGGTATCGGGATGATTTCCGCCGCGACCGGCCTCGACACACTGGCGATACAAAGGCGATCAAGAATGGAACTGGTCACCGCTCTGCCGCCTTCGCCGCCCGGCGCCCAATGAGGCGCGATCCTGGCCATGGTTTAGGCTTGCGCAAGCCGGCGGCTCACATCGGCGATGTCAATGGAGAATGCCAACCATGAATTGCGCCACGCTCATGCCACCCGTGCGCATTCGCTGATCCGGTGAATGCGCCGATCAACATCCTGATCGTCGAGGATGACGCCAGCGTTCGCGACGCGCTGGCCGACTATCTGGGTGGCCACGGTTACGCCGTTGCGGTGGCAGCCGATGGCAGACAGATGGCGACGCAGATCGCACGCTGTCGTCCGGACCTGGTGGTGCTCGATGTCATGTTGCCGGGCGAAGACGGATTGTCGATCTGCCGTCGGCTGGCGGCGGAGGGGCCGCCGGTGCTGATGCTCAGCGCCCTGGGGGAAACGACCGATCGCATTGTCGGGCTGGAACTGGGTGCCGCCGATTATCTGGCCAAGCCCTTCGAACCGCGCGAGCTGCTGGCGCGAATCCGCGCGGTGCTGCGGCGCCAGGATGCAGTCAGCAGCGAGCCTGCAGAGCAGCATCAGCAGCTGTGCTTTGCCGGCTGGCGGCTGGATGTGGGGGAACGCCTGCTGCGCGACGCCGATGGCGAACTGGTCAGCCTGACTGCGGGCGAGCTGGACCTGCTAATTGCTTTCGCCGAGCGTCCCGGACGTCTGCTTAGCCGCCAGCAGTTGATGGATATTACCCATGGTGACAGCGCCGAGAACTTTGATCGGGCGGTCGATCTGGCGGTCAGCCGATTGCGCCGCAAGCTGGCGCAGGTGTGCAACGACAGCCCGATTGAGACCGTGCGCGGCGGTGGCTACCGCTTTCGCCTGCCGGTACAGCGTCAATGAGCCGCAGGCCGCTGCTGTTTCAGCTCAGCGTCTTGCTGCTGGCGGTGCTGCTGGCGGTGCAGGCAATCAGCTTCGTGGTAGTGCTGCTGACCCCCACACCGATCAGCCCCAGCATGAACCTGGCGCGCACCATTGCGGCGCTCGATAGCGAATTGGCGGCCACCGCGGCGGGTCTGATTCGCACCCAGGCGCAGGCGCCGGTGAGCGGCGAGCCCGCGCCTTTGCTGGCCGGGGCGGTCGCGCAAGCCCTCCAGCTGGCGCGCGAACAGGTGGTGGTGGTGTGGCGCCGCAGCGAACCCCATGACCACGCCGACATCCAGGTATTGACCACTTCCAGTGATGGTCGCGGTCATCCGCTCAACCCGGCGCTCGGCCTGGACCCGGCGCAAGCCCAGCTGCTACAGCCGGCGTTGTTGCAGGCGGGGCTGGAGTTGCCGCCGTTCGCCTTGTCGGTGCGCCAGCCGGACGGCAGCTGGCTCACCCTGGAGCCGCCGGATCTGCTGTTTTCACTGTGGCGAAGGCGCTTGCTGATGGCCTCGCTGATCGGCTTGCTGGC
>JAGRJL010000333.1 GCA_020442775.1 Lysobacterales bacterium
GCGAGCTCAGCCTCGAGTTGTACAACTTGCCCGAAGCGCAAAGCGGGCGCGAGGTGTTCAGACTGCTGCACGCGCTCAAGGGCGTCGCGGCGACCGTGGGAGCAGCTCGTCTGGCAGCCATCGCCGCCAGTGCCGAGCGACTGCCGGCTTCGGAGGCGATCGGGCAGCGGCCGGCACTTGTGGAGGCGGCAAATGCAGCCCGTGAAGCTGCGTTGGCCTATGTTGCCGCGCAGGCCGGAGGAGCAGAACAGGCGGGTGATTCATCGGTGGGGGAAATGACGGATTCGGAGCTGCGAGATCAGCTGAATCTTCTCGCTCAGCTATTGGCGCGCGGCGATGTGCGAGCCACTGCGCAGATGGACCGCATCGGGGCCTCGGGTGACCTTGAAATCGATCGTGACATTGCACAGCTTCGTGACGCAGTTGGCAATTTCGACTTCAGCGCTGCTGAGAGATTGTGCGTGCAAGCCATCAAACGCCTGGAGGAGAGTTGAACGCTCGCGAGCGAGGCAGGGAGCGCACGCATGGACGCAGCTGAAGCCTCCAGCGCGCCACGCTTGCTGGTGGTGGACGATCAGCCCACCATATTGCAGCAGGTCCACCATTGCTTCACGCCGGACTTCGAGGTCTTTATCGCCACCGATGGCGAACAGGCGCTGGCGCGGGCGGGCCTGATTGATCCGGATCTTATTCTGCTGGATGTGGCGATGCCCGGTCTGACCGGCCTGGACGTCTGCGCACGACTCAAGCGGCAGTCTTCGACCAAGGACATTCCCGTCGTTTTCGTGACTGCTGGTCAGGGCGAGCAGGAGGAAATGGCCTGTTGGGAAGCGGGTGGCGCCGATTTCGTCGGCAAGCCGATCAACCCATTGACCCTGCGCAAGCGGGTGGAGATGCACCTGAAGCTCAAGCAGCAGGCTGAACACCTGCGCCGGCTGGCATTGACCGACGGGCTGACCGGTGTCTGGAATCGGCGCGCCTTCGATGAACTGCTAAGCGCGCAGTGGCAGCGCGACCATATCGCCAAGCGCCCGCTGTCGCTGATGATGGTCGATATCGACTACTTCAAGCATCTCAATGACGGCCATGGTCATCTGGCGGGAGATCAGTGTCTGCGACATCTGGCTGAAAGAATCAGCGAACTGATGGCGATAGGGCATGGCGAGGTGGCGAGGGTCGGCGGTGATGAATTTGCAGTGCTGCTGGGTTCGACAGAGCTGGCGCAGGCAGCCCATCTGGCTCAGAAGCTGCAAAAGCAGATCCAGGTCGATCCCATCTCCCCAGGGCCCCAGGGTGAGCCCGCCAATGTCACGGTGAGCGTCGGCATCGCGACCACCATTCCCGCTTCCGGGGTCGACCATCGGATGCTGTTCAGCCGCGCTGACAAGCTGCTTTATCAGGCCAAGCTGGAGGGAAGAAACCGAATCCGCGCCAGTCGCTTCTGATCACCTGTCTCAGGTGAGTGCTCGTCGAGCTCGCAGCTCAGAGGACTGCTTTGTGGACAAGCCTGGTGCCGAGGGTGGGACTCGAACCCACACTGTGTCACCACAACCGGATTTTGAGTCCGGCGCGTCTACCAATTCCGCCACCCCGGCAGGGGGACGCGGAGTATAGGCAACTGTCGCCTCCGGGTGAAGAGCTTGCACGCTAATTGGTCTTCCGCTCCGCGGCGAACGATGCGCCCGGAAGCGCGCTCAGGCGGTGACCTGAACCCCTTTCCAGAACGCAATTCGTCCGGCGATGGCTTTGGCCGCCTCCTTTGGGGCGGGGTAGTACCAGGCCGCATCCGGATTGCGCTCGCCGTCCACCTCCAGCGTGTAGTAGTGCGCCGTTCCCTTCCAGCCGCAAATGCTGGTGCGGTTGCTGGCGAGCAAATACTTCTGCCTGACCGAGTCGGGTGGGAAATAGTGATTGCCCTCAACCAACTCGGTCTGATCGGATTCGGCAATGATTTGGCCGTTCCAGATTGCTTTCATGGGTGTATCGCCTGTGCTGATGAGCCTTCGTTTCTCCAAACCAGGCAGCGGTTGTTTGCCGGCATGGCCCGATCTTCCAGCATTGAGAGCCCGATGCTGGCGGCCAGGAACTGCACCGCTTCGAAATCACGAATCCCACGCTGCGGGTCGGTGCTGCGCAGACTCTGGTCAAAGTGCTCGTTGCTGGCGCTGGTGTAGCGGCCCTGGTAGTTGAATGGTCCGTAGATGATCAGCTTGCCCTTCGGGTTCAGGCATCGACGTAACCCGGCGAAAAACTGCTCGACTGCGAACCAGGGCATGATGTGCAAGGTGTTGGCGCTGAAGACGGCGTCAAAGCCATCGCTGGGCCAGCCAGCGGTCACGTCCAGCTCAATCGGATTGGGCGTGTTGCGCAAGGCTGCTTCGCGCAGCCATGCCCTTATCCCCGCGAGATTGCTGTGTTGATCCGAGCACTGCCAGACGAGCTGAGGCAGTTCACGCGCGAAATGGATGGCGTGTTGTCCGGTGCCGCTGCCGATCTCCAGCACCCTCAACGAATCGCTCAGGTGATCTCGAAGAACCTCCAGAATTGCTTCCCGATTGCGCTCGGTGGCAGGCGCATGGGGCTTGTCGATCATGGCTGAGCTTCCAGCGGTCGCGCGGCGCCTGCGCAACAATTGATTGGCAGGGACGCTATCACCTCATCGGGCAATTCCGGCAGGTCACGGTGCGACTGCACCTTATGAAAGGATCTGGGCGGTGCGCAAGGCAATGATCGGACTGCCGTCATAGCTTCCCGAAAAGCGCACGCTGGTGCCGTTGTCAGGGGCCTCTCCCATCAGTGCGCGCATGCGTTCTTCGGTGCAGACGAAGCTCAGCCGGGTGCCGGGCGAGAGTTGCTCCAGCAAGGCTGCACGCCCAACCACGCGCTTGGCGGCGAACTGAATCTCGCTTACCCGTACCGTCAGCCGGTGCATCCAGCGTTTCACCGTCGGGTTTCGGCTCACGTTCTGGCTATCGCAGCCCAGCAGTTCGCCGGAGACGATGATGGTCACCGCTTTGGCCATGACGGCTAGTCACCTCACTGATTGCGACCCAATTGCATGACCGTGACTTGCGCGATCACCGCAATGAAGCTACTCGCGATGCTCCTACAAGTCGAATTTTTCTGCCGAATCGGCCCAAAGCGGTCAAAAAGTTTGCGTTTTCCCTGGCGTTGGCCCGCAATGGCGATGGTAGCCATCAGGCTGAGACGGTGTGGAACATGACGGCGATCACGAATCGGACAACGATCGGTCCCGTGTGCGTGCTTATTTGCGCTATCCGGCATTGTCTGAAGACAGATTTCGGCAAAGTCGGGGTCTGGTTGTCGGCGGTTGTCGATCACCGGCGCTAACAGGGGGTGTTGCAATGCGTGTGTTGATGGTCATCGGACTGCTGTGCAGCAGCAGCCTGCTAGCGGGTTTGCCGCAGAGCGGCAGTACTCCCAATCCGATTCTGTTCGTCACCCAGGTGCCGGTGCCGGTGGATTTCGCCACCATCGGCTCCACCTTTGCCAATCATCTGCCCGGATTGCAGACGGCCTATCGCGGCGGCGATCTGTGGATCCGCTATCCGGACGGAAGCTTGCGCAATCTCACCGCCGAGGCTGGCTTCGGAATGGATGGCTTCCAGGGCGCGAACGCCATTGCGGTGCGTGACCCGGCAGTACACTGGTCGGGCAGCAAAGCGGTGTTCTCGATGGTGGTTGGCGCGCCGACCGCCCAGTTCCAGGTGCTCAGCTACCGCTGGCAACTGTATGAAGTGAGCGGGCTGGGGCAGGGACAAAGCGTACTGATCACGCCGGTACCGAACCAGCCGGCGTTCAATAACGTCAATCCTGCCTATCTGAGCGACGGCAGCATCGTGTTTGCCAGCGACCGGCCGCGCAGCGGTGAGGCCCATCTGTATCCGCAGCATGATGAATACGAGTCGACGCCGACGGTCTCCGGCCTGTGGCGGCTTGATCCGGCCACTGGCGCGCTGAAGCTGCTTGATCACGCGCCATCAGGCGACTTTGATCCGATGGTCGACAGCTTTGGTCGCTTGCTGTTCACCCGCTGGGATCATTTGCAGCGCGACCAGCAGGCCGAAGGCGCGGGCAATCCCTTCGGAACCTTCGACTGGGCTTCTGAGGCCGCAAGTGCGCCGATACTGCCGTCGATGACCGAGGTCTTTCCGGAGCCGCGAATCGCGCAGCCTGGAAGCACGGTCAACGGGCATCGTTTCAACAACTTCTTCCCCTGGCAGCTGGCCCAGGACGGGTCCACGCCGGAGTTTCTCAATCACCTGGGCCGCCACGAGTTGCTCGGCTATTTCGACCGCAGTTTCAACAATGACGGCAACCTGAGCGAGTTCATTGCCTCGGTCAGCGGCCGCACCAATCCCAATCCGGTCGAGAATTTGTTCCAGCTGACCGAAGACCCCAATCAACCGGGACGTTATCTCGCCATCGACGCGCCGGAGTTCAACTCACATGCCTCGGGACAGCTGTTGCGGCTGGTGTCGCCACCCTCCGCCAATCCGGATGACGTGGTGATCGAGTATCTGACTCCGCGCAGCACCGAGGGAACGACCCCGGAACCGGATCACACCGGCCACTATCGCAATCCGCTGGTGCTCACCGACGGTCGCATTGTGGTCTCCCATACCGATCAGCAGGAGGGTCTGCAGAATCTGGGAACGGCAACCTCACCCATTCCCAATTATCTGTTCAGGCTGAAGATTCTGGGTCCCGACGGTGGTTTTCAGGCACCTGTCTCCACCCTGACCGGCGGTATCAGCAAGACCATCAGCTTCTGGAACCCGGACCAGATGGTCAGCTACAGCGGCGAGCTTTGGGAGCTCTCTGCGGTCGAAGTGAAGGCAACTGCAGCGCCACCCGCCACTGTTCAGCCGCCGTTGGCCGCGCCCGAGATGCAGGCGTTCACCGAGGCGATGGTCGACCCGCAGACCTTTCGTGATTTCCTGACCGCACAGAATCTCGCGGTCATCGTGGTGCGCAACCAGACCTTCAGAGATGACGCCGATCATCAGCAGCCCTACAACTTGCGGGTCCCGGGCGGCGTTCAAACCGTTGGCGCGGCGGGAACGGTCTATGACATCGCGCACTTTCAGCTGCTGCAGGGTGATCAGGTACGCGGAATTGGCGGTACCGCCGATCCGCGCGACGGGCGACGGGTGCTCGCCAGGTTCATGCATGAGCCCAATGCGCTGGCCTACAACCTGCCCAATCCGGGTGGACCGGCCGGCAGCACGCCGATCTTCGCCGACGGGTCCAGCGCGCTCTTTGTCCCCACTCAGCGCGCGCTCACCTGGCAAACCACCGCGCCCAATGGAGAACCGGTGGTTCGCGAGCGTTTCTGGATGGGGCTGCAGCCCGGCGAGATTCGTACCTGCGATGGTTGCCACGGGGTCAACCGCTTCGGTCAGGCCGGACAGAGTCCTGCCACCCAGAAGCCCGATGCGCTAGTGGCTCTGCTGCAGCACTGGGCGCAGCTGGTCCAGGCGGGAGATATCTTTGCCGACTCCTTTGAGAGTCCCTGAGCGCCGGTCGCGAGTGAATCCTTGCGCTCAGCCTGTGACCGGCGAGCGCCAGAGGATCCGGAACAGGAAAGCAGCGCAAGCCAGGTCCGCCGCAATGATGCCAAGGATGATCCAGCCGGGAATTGGCGCGGCGATCTGGCTGCCCCACGCTGCGTAGCAGATCAGGCTGCCACCCAGCATCACAGGGAAAACCACGAAGCCCAGTGCACGCCAGCCTCGCTGCAGTCCAAGGGTGGCCAGCAAGTACAGCACGCCGACCGGCACCAGCAGCAGACCGACGTCCGCCCAGCCGCTCAAAGGGCCGGCGATCAGGTGGAGCAGAGCGGAAACGGCCAGAGATTGCGCGGCGCGGCGATAACCGGCTTGGTCAATGCTCACGGTTGCGCTCCCTCAGGGCAGGGCATGCCGACGCTGGTCCACAGCAGCATGTCATCCAGGTGTGCCTGCATGCTGCCCGGGGCCGGTTCGCGGCCGCCGCCGGGGGCAAATCCCCAGGTGATGAAGGCGTGGGCCTCGGCGTCATGGATGATGTGCTCGACCAGCGCTTGTCCATCGCGTCCGCCGTTTCTCTGCGGATCGCGCAGCTGCGTGCAGACGCTGGCGCTGTCCTTGCCGTGCCAGGCGAAGGCTGCTGGAGCCAGCATCCACGGATGACCGGCGTGCGGCGCCGCGTGGGGAAGCGTATTGGGCGTGCGGGAGGTGATGTGGCAGGTTGAGCACATCAGAGTTTCCACACCCATTCGGCTCGGCCCGGCGTGGATGTTCATGCCGTGGGGTCGGGTGCGGCCATAACTGGGCCCAGACCACATCGGGATATTGTGCTCGTCGGTATGACAGTTGCTGCAGCGCGGATGCGAGAGCACCGCAAAGATCCGCTGCCAGGCGATCAGTCCGTCTTCGGTAGAGAGCTCGCCGCTGGGGCGATTGACCTGCAGGGTGGAGTCGGCCAGCGCGCAGGTGGTGATCGCCAGGCCCAGCACAATCGCAGCAGTCCGGATCATGGCTTCCTCAGGCAAAGTCGATGAACTTGTGGAAGGGCATTTCCCGCAGGCGCATGCCGGTGGCGGCGAAGATCGCGTTGGCCAGGGCCGGCGCGGCCGGCGGAACCGGTGGTTCACCAATGCCGCGGATGCGATCGCCGTTCTCCAGACCACGCACCACGATTTCCGGGCACTGGTAGAGGCGCATTCCCTCGAAGGCGTGATAGTTGGTTTGTTGCGCAATCCCATCGGCGTAGGTGATCTCGCAGTTCATCGCGTGGCCCAGACCCCAGACCACCGCACCCTTGACCTGATTGTCGAAGTTCACCGGATCGACCACGCGTCCCACTTCCGCCACCACATAGACCTTGTCGATGCGAATCCCGCGGTCGGTCCAGGTGACTTCCACGACCTCAGCCGTGGGCACCCCAAAGGACTCCACCAGCGCCAGCCCGCGACCGCGATTGGGACCCAGCTTCGAGCCCCAGCCGGACAGTTCCGCCACCGCTTCCAGTACCTTGCGGGTCAGCGGCTCGCTGCACAAGCGCAGCCGCTCGCTCATCGGGTCCAGTCCGGCAGCGACGATCATCTCGTCGATTGCCGATTCGAGGAAAAATCCACCCGTGGAGGCGCCCACCGAGCGCCAGGAGCTGACCGGCGCCAGATTGGGTGCTCGGTAGGCACGCACGCGCATGTGCGGAAGCGCATATGCCGTATTCCAGACCCCGGCGGCGAGCTGACTGTCGGGGGAGGGCGCACTCATGTCGATGCGGGAGAATTGCGATGTAATCACCGAGGGCGCGGCGATCTGCAGGTCCAGCGCGTCCAGTTTCCCATCACGGACCCGGCCACGAGCCCGGCACAGGGCAATCTGGCGCGGAAAATCGTGGGCGAAATCCTCCTCGCGGCTAAAGGTCAGCTTGACCGGCGTGCCCCTGAGTTGCATCGCGATCTCGGTGGCGTAGCGAATGTTCTCGAACTCCAGCCGATGGCCGAAGCTGCCGCCGCAGTATTGGTTGTGCAGGTGGACCTGTTCCACCGGCAGGCCAGTCATCCGCGATACCAGATCTTGCGCGAAGCGCGGAATCTGATGGGAAACCCAAAGGTCTACGCGTTGCTCGCTGACCTGGACCACCGCGCTGATGGGTTCCAGCGGGGCATGCGCCAGGTAAGGCGCGCGATACTCCAGTTCCAGCACATCGCCGGTACCACCCAGCGCGGCAGCAATATCGCCATCGTTGCGCCATTCCTTGTCCAGGCGAGCCTCGACGAAGGACTCACCCAGTTCGCGCCAGTGCTCTGCCATCTCCGGATGGTAGGGGGCCGGTCCCCATTCGATCTCGACTGCCCTGGCGGCCTGGATCGCGTTCCAGGTGTTGTCGGCGATCACGGCGATGCCGTTGCTCAATTCCAGGACCCGGGAAACGCCGGGCATCGATTCCGCCTGGCTGGAGTCATGGCGAAGCATCGGCCCGCCCTGGCGCGGGTTGGTACGCAGGCTGGCGTGCACCATGCCCTCCATGCGCAGGTCGATGCCGTAGACCTGGGTGCCGGTGGATTTGGCGACGATGTCCAGCCGCGGCATGGGCTTGCCGATCAGGCGCCAGCGATGGGGTTCGCGGAGTGTCTTGGGCCGCACCGGTTCGATGCTCGCGGCCTCTGCTGCCAGGTCGACGTAGGCGATCTGGCGCCCGTCCGGGAGCAGGACATTTCCGTCGCTGGTGTGCAGATCGGCGTGGGCCACGGCGAATTTTCTGGCTGCCGCCGCCTTCAGCGTCTCCCGGGCTGATGCCCCTGCAATCAGCAGCTTTTCGAAAGAATCGGGCACCGTGCTTGATCCGCCGGTTACCTGCAAGCCCATCACCTTGATCACCGAACCCACCAGGCCGCGCATGCTTTCGGCCAGCAGCGAGCGGTCGTGGCTGGTGAAAGGCACCCCTTCGCCGCCGCTTGCAGTATTCCAGTAGGCGGCGCTGGGCGGTCCGGGTTCGGTTCGGAACTGGCCGAATTCCAGATCCAGCTCCTCTGCCAGCAGTGCCGCCTGCACCGAACGGGCACCCTGACCGAGATCGGTGTGTGGGGTGATCAGAACGATGCCGTCCGACCCGATCTTGATCCAGGGATTGAAGCTCACTTCCCCCTCGCCCAGACCGTCGAGCAGCGGGTTGGCGTGCGGCTTCTTGACCGTGTAGATCCCGAAGGCGACCCCGCCGGCGATCGTCGCCGAGCCAATCAGGAATCCGCGCCGGGTGAGCTTTGCCAGCGTGCTCATGAGGGTTCCCGGAGCTTGACGGCAGCACTTTTGACTGCTTCGCGAATTCGGGGGTAGGTGCCGCAGCGACACAAGTTGCCGCTCATCACCTGATCGATCTGCTCATCGCTGGGGTTGGGGTACATCGCGAGAAAGCCTGCCGCAGCCATGATCTGACCGGATTGGCAGTAGCCGCACTGGGCCACCTGATGTTCAATCCAGGCCGCCTGGGCCGGATGTGGCTGTTCAGGAGTGCCCAGTCCTTCGATGGTGGTGATCTCCGCGCCGTCCAGCATGGATGCCGGAATCTGGCAGGAGCGCACCGCCTGGCCGTTGTAGAAGACGGTGCAGGCACCGCATTGGGCAATCCCGCAGCCGTACTTGGTGCCGGTCAGGCCCAGTTCGTCACGCAGGACCCAGAGCAGCGGCATCCGCTCGGGAACCTCGACCTGCACCGCTGCGCCGTTGAGCTTGAACGAGACCATCACGGGGCTCCGGACCTGAATCAGCACGATTTCAACAAGGTACCACCGCAACCGGTAGCTGCGACTCGCCAATCGCGCCAGAACCGCCGCTGTCAGCCCTCCTGCAGCGCAGACAGCTGCTCCTGCAGCTGCACAATGACGTTCTCCCAGTGCCGTGGCTGGTTGAACCAGGGAAAGGCCAGGGGAAATGCCGGATCATTCCAGCGCCTGGCCAGCCAGCCATTGAAGTGCAGCAGGCGCAGGGTCCTCAAGGCCTCGATCAGAGCGAGTTCCGCGCGATCGAAATCGCGAAACTGCTCGTAGCCCTCCAGTAGCCACTCGATCTGCTGCGCCTGCTCGTCGGTGTCGCCGGAGAGCAGCATCCACAGATCGGCGACCGCCGGGCCGCTCATGCAATCGTCCAGATCCACGATCCACAGTTGCTCATCGCGAACCAGCAAATTTCCCAGGTGCAGGTCGCCGTGCAGACGAAGCTGCCGCGGATCCTGGGCGCGCGCCCAGGCGGCCTCCAGATGCGGAAACAGCGCATCGGTGAGTGCTGCGAAGCTCGCCCTCAGTGAATCCGGCAACCATTGATGGGCGAGCAGATGGGCAGCCGGGCCGCGGCCGTGGCTGTCGATGCTCAGGCGCGGTCGATGCGCGAACTGGTCGCGCACACCAACGCTGTGCAGGCGTGCAATGGTTCGGCCCAGGGTCACCAGCATTTCCCGGTTGTCGACTTCCGGCGCGTGCCCGCCGCGGCGCGGGAACACCGCAAACCGGTAGCCCTGATGCCGGTGCAGGGTCTGATCGTTCACTCGCAAGGGTGCGACCACCTCGAGCCCCGCATCTACCAGTTCCGCCGAAAAGGCGTGCTCTTCCACGATCGCCTCATCGCTCCATCGGCCGGGGCGATAGAATTTCGCGACCACCGGCGACTGGCCATCGAGGCCGATCTGGTACACCCGGTTTTCGTAGGAGTTCAGCGGCAGCACCCGCCCATCGCTGACCATTCCCAGCGACTCGACCGCATCCAGTACGCAGTCCGGATTGAGCCCGGCATAGGGCGTTTCCGCTTCAGGGCCTCCGCTTTCCCCGGCGATGCTCACCGATCGGGCGCGCCATAGCGAGCCTGAATCAGGTCCACTCTGGCGTCGGGCCAGCGGCGCAGGATGAACAGCCGGTCGTAGTCCTGCTCGCCGATTTCCGGCGCCCGCGCGCCGAATGCGGCAATCAGCGGGGGAATGGTGTTGCCGTGACCGACCACCAGTATCGGGCCATCTTGCGCCAGCACTTCGATCGCATTGGCGACATCCTGTGCATACTGTTGCGCGTCGCCGTTGATCGGGACGATCGTCGGTTCAACGCCGACCGCGCTGGCGATCGGCGCAGCTGTCAGCTGGGTGCGTTTGTAGGGGCTGACAAAGATCGCGATTGGCGGCGCATCGACCAGCGCTGTCGCGAGATCACGGGCACGCTGCTCGCCAGCAGCACTGAGACTGGGGTCCTTCGGGTCGTCGCCGGCCTTTTCAGCATGGCGAACGAAGTAGATCAGGGGTTGGCTCAGGCCTCCTGCGTGACCCGATAGCGGGACCAGGAGCCATGCTGCGATCAACAATGAAGCGACCAGTCTGTGCACCTGCCGTTCTCCGCAATCAACCGGAGCACAGCATAGCTCGCTGACCGCCTGCGCGGGTCTGACGGCACACCCCGGCCGCTGCCGGGGTGGCCGGGGTCCAGTTGGACCTAGAAGCGAAGCTCGCCGTTCAGCGAGATCAGGTCGACGTCGGCATCTCCCGCGGCATCGACATTGAAGTAGTCGTAGGCCAGACCGGCACTGAAATTCTGGCTGAAGTCATAGCCTGCGCCGATTCCGGCGTAGAAATCGGTCCCGTCATCAGAAATCCGCAGGTTGCCGGCCTTGAGATCAGCGTCCCATGCGAAGGCGCCGCCGCGCGCGGACACGTACCAGTGGTCGGCGATGTTGAAGCGGGCATTCAGACCGGCGGTGATGCCGTCGACGTCCAGATCCACGCCACCATCACCGAAGCCGTTGAAATTCGCGTAGCCCAGATCCACGCCCCAGTATCCCCAGCGATAGCCGGCGCTGATGGTGCCGCCGAAGGTGCTGTCGTCGACCCCGCTGTCGTCGACGCTGGCACGGCCCAGACGACCGTCGATGAAGAAGCCGCTATGTTCTTCGGCCTGGGCAGCGGCGCTCCATCCCAACGGCAGCGCGGCACTGATCATGATTGCAGCTGTCAGCTTGTTCATTCCATTGATACTCCGATTGTCTGCAGCGGTCGCGCCGGGCGGAATGCTCAGCGTTACGAGCGGTGCAGCGCCGCGTAAGCTAGGATCGAAATTGGCTGGATGGCTGTCGCCCGGATGAATGTGGCGGTAGCTGGCGCAGTCATTCAGGCGGCGGCAGGGCAGGGCAGGCTGGACCCGCTGCCGGTTTGCCAGATGCAAGTGCCTGAAGGCTCTTGCGAGGATCCGGATTCAGCCGGCGGCAGGTTCTGGCGCTGCCGAATCGAGGGACCTGGAACGGGAACGCCATGGCTGGAATTCGATATCGCGCACCATCGCCGGAGCCAAGCCTTTACATCACTCGGGAAGGCTTTGAGAAGCTGCGCGAGGAGCACCAGCGCCTGTGGCGAGTGCTGCGCCCGGAAGTGGTGCAGGCGCTGAGCGCCGCGGCGGCCGAGGGCGACCGCTCCGAAAATGCCGAGTATCAGTACCGCAAGAAGCAGCTGGCGGAGATCGACCGTCGGGTGCGCTACCTCAATCGCCGACTGGATCGGCTGAAAGTGGTGGAGGAGGCGCCCAGAGACCCCAGCCGGATCTATTTTGGTGCCTGGGTCACGCTGGCCGGTGCAGCTGGCGAAACGCGGCGCTGGCGTGTGGTCGGACCGGATGAGCTCGATCCGGGGCAGGGCCTGATCAGCATCGATTCACCGCTGGCCAGAGCGATGCTGGGGAAGTCGGTGGACGACCTGATCGAAGTCGCTTCACCCGGCGGGATGGTTCAATGGGAAGTGATGGCGGTGGATTACGGCTCCGAGTGAGCGGCAGTGCAAGCGGTGGGGGTGGTCCAGTCGAATAGTGGCGCGTTGCATGACTCGATGACCGCGCCGCCCAGGCACTCATCGTCCAGATAAAGCACTACAGACTGGCCAGGGGTCACCGCACGCTGCGCTTGATCGAAGCTGACCAGGCAACCGCCGTGGTCATCCATCTCGACGGTGCATGCCTGATCAGGTTGGCGATAGCGGGTCTTGGCATGGCAGCGAAACTGCCGAGCAGGCGGACTGCCGCTGATGAAGTGCCCAGGGCCGGTCAGCAGCCGGGTCGCGAACAGCGCCGGATGTTGGCCACCCTGGCCGACGATCAGCGCGTTGTCCGCCTGTCGCTTGTGCAGCACGTACCAGGGTTCACCGCTGCCGCCCTTCTGACCGCCGAGGGCCAGGCCGCCGCGCTGGCCGATGGTGTAGAAGGCCAGTCCCTCATGGGTGCCCAGCCGGCGGCCGTCGGGATCCAGCATTGGCCCCGGATCCCTGCTCAGAAAGCGCTGCAGGAACTGCCGATGGGGTTGTTCGCCGATAAAGCAGATGCCGGTGGAGTCGCGCTTGTTGGCCACCGGCAGGTCGGCGCGCAGCGCAAGCTCGCGAACCTCGCTCTTGCACAACTCGCCGAGGGGAAACTCCGCCATCGCCAGCTGGGTCTGGTCGAGCAGATGCAGGAAGTAGCTCTGGTCCTTGCCCGGATCGCGTCCCTTGAGCAGCTTGACGGTGTCCCCCTGACGATCGATTCGGGCGTAGTGGCCGGTGGCGATGCGCTCGGCTCCCAGCTGTCGCGCCACGTCGACAAAGGCGCTGAACTTCACCTCGCGGTTGCACAGGACATCCGGGTTCGGGGTGCGGCCGGCGCGGTGCTCGGCCAGAAAATGCTCGAATACCCGATCCCAGTAGGCGGCAGAGAGGTTACGGACGTGAAAATCGATGCCGATCTGCTTCGCCACTGCGGCCGCGTCCCGGGCATCGATTTCGGCCGGGCATTCACCGTCCGCATCATCGAGTTCCCAGTTGTGCATGAAAACTGCAGTGGGCTGGCGACCCTCTCGCGCCAGCAGCCACGCGGTTACCGCAGAATCAACCCCGCCGGAAAGACCGACCACGGTAGCCGGCGCGACGCTGCTCACAGGTGCGCGAGGAGATCCAGGGCAATCCGGCGACCGCTCTGGAAGTCATCGATGCTTCGCAGCACCATGCTGGAACGCAGGCGGCCGCTGGCTGCCAGGGATTCGCGATCCAGCCAGACCGCGCGCAGGATGCCATCATCCAGTTCGCGGTCAGCGTGCTGACGCAGCAGCCTGGCGGCGAAGGTGAAACGCACAAAATGCCGACCCCTGACATCCAGTTGATAAATGCCTACCAGCGCGTAGGGCTCCACCTCACAGCCGGTTTCCTCCAGGGTTTCGCGGCAGGCAGCGTCGATCAGTGACTCATCCGGATCGAGGTGGCCGGCGGGCTGGTTGTAGACAGGCTTGCCGCCGATCAGCTCTTCTACCAGCAGATAGCGACCCTGGTCCTCGACCACGACGGCGACAGTCACTCTTGGACGAAAGCCCGGATTGCGGGCGGCGGTTGACGGGGCGGGGGTGTTCTGGCTCAAACGGGATACTCGCAAGACCGGGCGCAGGGGCGAAGATCGGGTCGCCGATGCGAAAAATCAATCCATCAAGCCAAACAAGCTGCGGTGGGCAGCAGATGCCTGCACCCGCCGGGTTCGCTGCCGAGCGGCGAATCTACGCGCTTTGTCAGTGCTGGGGCCAAGCTGAACCGAGGATTAGCGCATGCAATCGTGACACTTGAAGCACAAGCGGCTTGGCTATACTTGGTGCATACGCGCAGCGCACCGAGACTGGTCCCTTTGTTGAAGATGAGTTCAAACGATTCCCCGGAAACGCCGCAGAAGGATGTCGGCGTCGCCGTCGAGATTTCCCGTCCGGAGCTGGAAGAGCCGAAGCTGTACAAGGTGGTATTGCTCAACGACGACTATACGCCGATGGATTTCGTGGTCGCGGTGCTGGAGACCTTTTTCCGGATGAACAAGGAAATGGCAACCCAGATCATGCTGCATGTGCATACTCGTGGGAAAGGTGTTTGTGGGGTGTTCAGCCGGCAGATCGCAGAGACCAAGGTCAATCAGGTCAATGCCTTCTCGCGGGCTCATCAGCATCCGCTGCTGTGCTCGATGGAGGCGGCTTGAAGCGTGACCGGGGCACACAGGAGTTGCTAGTTGGTTGGGCCGCATCTGCGGCGCGTGGTGAAAGGAGGCTAACCGCCCATGTTCAGTAAGGATCTGGAACTCAGCATCAGTCAGTGCCTCAACGAGGCCCGTTCCAAGCGCCACGAATTCACCACCGTCGAGCACCTGCTGCTGGCGCTGATGGACAACCCTGCCGCGGTGCAGGTACTCAAGGTCTGCGGAGCCGACACCCAGCGGCTGAGCGCCGAGTTGGGCAAGGTCATCGGCGATACGGTGCCGGTGCTGCCCGAAGGGGATGAACGTGACACCCAGCCCACCCTGGGCTTTCAGCGGGTGCTGCAGCGAGCCCTCTATCACGTGCAGTCTTCGGGTCGAAAGGAAGTGACCGGCGCCAATGTGCTGGTCGCCATCTTCGCCGAGAAGGATTCCCACGCGGCTTATCTGCTGCAGCAAAACGGGGTGACCCGGCTGGACGTGGTCAACTACATCTCGCACGGAATCACCAAGAGCGGGAGCGAGGCCGCGCCCGAGGCAGAGCAGGGCGAGGGCGAGGGCGACAGTGCGGATCGCAAGAGCGCGCTGGAGAGCTACGCCAGCAACCTCAACGAACTGGCCAGCCAGGGTAGAATCGATCCGCTGATCGGCCGCGCCGACGAGATCGAGCGCACCGTGCAGATCCTGTGCCGGCGGCGCAAGAACAATCCGCTCTACGTGGGTGAAGCCGGCGTCGGCAAGACCGCGCTGGCCGAAGGTCTGGCCAAACGCATCGTCGAGAAAGAGGTGCCGGAGATCCTCCTGGATTCCACGATTTTCGCGCTGGATCTGGGTGCTCTGGTGGCCGGCACCAAGTATCGCGGAGATTTCGAGAAACGTTTGAAGCAGGTCGTTGCGGAGCTGAAGAAGATCCCCAACGCGATCCTGTTCATCGATGAGATTCACACCATCATTGGCGCCGGATCGGCCTCCGGTGGGGTGATGGACGCTTCCAATCTGATCAAACCGTTGCTGGGCTCGGGTGAGCTGCGTTGCATTGGTTCAACGACCTATCAGGAATTCCGCGGCGTATTTGAAAAGGATCGCGCGCTGACCCGGCGATTCCAGAAGATTGACGTGAGCGAACCCAGCATCGGCGAGGCCATCGATATTCTGCGCGGTTTGAAGAGCCGCTTCGAAGAGCACCACAGCGTGACTTACTCGCCCGAGGCGCTGCGCGCTGCGGTAGAGCTGAGCGTCAAGCACATCCATGATCGCTTCCTGCCCGACAAGGCGATCGACGTGATCGATGAAGCGGGTGCGCGTCAGCGGCTGCAGTCTGAGCAGGAGCGCAAGGACACCATCGACGTCGAAGAGGTGGAATACATCATCTCCAAGATGGCGCGAATTCCGGCCAAGCATGTCACCGTCTCCGACAAGGAGGTGCTGCGCAATCTGGATCGCAACCTGAAGATGGTGGTGTTCGGCCAGGATCAGGCGATCGATGCGCTGGCGGCAGCAATCAAGATGGCCCGTTCAGGTCTGGGTGATCCCAACAAGCCGATCGGCTCCTTCCTGCTTGCCGGCCCAACCGGCGTGGGCAAGACCGAAGTGACCCGACAGCTGGCCCTGACCCTGGGCATCGAACTGGTGCGCTTCGACATGAGCGAATACATGGAGGCGCACAGCGTGTCGCGGCTGGTCGGTGCGCCCCCGGGCTACGTGGGCTTTGATCAGGGCGGGCTGCTCACCGAGGCGATCAACAAGCATCCCCATGCGGTGCTGCTGCTGGACGAGGTGGAAAAGGCGCATCCGGATGTCTTCAACCTGCTGCTGCAGG
>JAGRJL010000334.1 GCA_020442775.1 Lysobacterales bacterium
CAGGACGCCTCTTCCGTCGCCGGCCTGCTGGTGACCACCGAAGCGATGGTCGCCGAGGTGCCGAAGAAGGAAGCTCCGATGCCGATGCCCAGTGGCGGCGGCATGGGCGGCATGGGCGGCATGGACTTCTAAGTTCGCCCTTTGCGAACGCGATACCCGAGTTGGCAGGAGGCCCCGCAGTGATGCGGGGCCTTTTGCTTTTTGGGGCTGAGGGCTGAGAGCTGAAAGCTGAGCAAAGCGAATCACGATTGGCTCGTGCCAATTGGCCCAAGAGCGTGGCGCTTGTAGATTCAGACCCATGCACCGCCCTGACTTCTCCTCAGCCCTCAGCCCGACCTATCGCCAGTCAACCCAATTCCCCTCAGTGCGTTGCCGCGTAAGATAGGCTCAGGCCACCGGAACGCACCCCCATGTCCATGCTTCGCCGCGTGCTTTGTACCCTGCTGCTCTTTGGCGCGTGTGCACAGGCCCAGCAGATCGAGTCCGGGCTCTGGTACGACCGCACCCACAGCGGCCACGGGCTGGACCTGCATCGTGCGGGAGACACGCTGTTTGGAACGCTCTACACCTACGAGTTCACCGGCCCACCGCGCTGGCTGTGGATCCAGATGGCCGATGTGGCTGCACCCAGCGGCAACCTGACCCGCTACAACCGGCTTCCCGATGGATCCCTGGCCGCAACCGTTGAGACCACCATCGCGCTGACCCCGGTCAGCGAGTGTCCGGACGGGATCGCGCGCGACGGCGCCCGCGCGCTGCTGCGGATGGATTTCGCGCTGGAGGGAAGAGCGCTGGTCTGGTGCATGGAACCACTGCTGCCGCAGGCGCCGGTGGCCGCTTCGGCATTGTCCGGCGCCTGGTACAACCCGGATGAACCCGGCTGGGGATTGTTCGTCCACGCCTGGAGGAGCGCCAACGGCACCGAATTCAGCTATCGCACCATCTACTTCCATGATGCCGAAGGCGATCCACGCTGGGCCTTTGCCCAGGATCCGATCACCGGGCTGACCCAGCAGCAGCTCTATTACACGCCCTACACAGAGTGCTTCACCTGCAGCCCCTCACCGCCGCTGACCATTCCCATTGGCGGCGCCACGCTGACCTTGACCAGTCCCGACCCGGCCGCCAACTACGACCTCAACCGGATCAACCTGAGCCTGTCGATAGACGGTGACCCGCCCTTTGAGCGCGATGTCGCGCTCGCCCTGTTGTCCGACCCCCGGGTGGTCGCGACCGCGGCGGCTACCAGGCAGGGGCCGGTGTCCGGGGTGGAAGTGGCACCCGGGATCAGCAGCTTCCGCAAGATTCCGTTTGCGCAACCGCCAGTCGATCAGCTGCGCTGGCGCGCGCCGCAGCCACCCGAGATCCGCAGTCAGGCGCTGGACGGAACCGTGTTCGGGCCCGGCTGTCCGCAGCCGCCGGGCGCTGGCTTCTTCAATGGCGCACCGGCAACTCAGAGCGAGGATTGTCTGCAGCTCAACGTCTGGCGCCCTGCGGGCGCGGGGCCGTTCCCGGTGATGGTGTGGATTCATGGCGGCGGTTTGACTCAGGGATCCGCGGTACAGCTCAGCGGTGGCGAACTGTTTTACGACGGCGCGCGTCTGGCCGAACTGGGTGTGGTGCTGGTCAGCCTCAACTATCGGCTTGGTCCGCTCGGCTATCTGGCCCAGCGCGATCTGGTGGCTGAGGCCCCGGATCACCCGCGATCGGGCAACTATGGCCTTCTCGACCAGATTCAGGCATTGCGCTGGATTGGTGAAAATATCGGCTATTTCGGAGGAGATAATCGCAATATCACGATATTTGGCGAATCCGCAGGCGCGCTCAGCGTCTGCGCATTGCTGACTGCGCCGGCCGCCCAGGGCTTGTTCCAACGAGCAATCAGCCAAAGCGGCCACTGCAGCCGCACTTCGCCCAGTCTCAATCAGGCGCTGCAGCAGGGCGATCGAGTCAGTGCAGCCCTGGGTTGTGACGGCGCTCCCGATCGGCTTGCCTGCCTGCGCGCGGTTGATGCGCAAACGCTGATCGCGGAAATCAACCCGGTGATCAGTACCGGGCTGGCCAGCGACGGCGAAAGCTTTGGTCTGATCAATGACGGTTTTGTCCTGCCAACCTCGCCCGGACTGGCCCTGGCCGGCGGCGCTGCTGCTGCGGTGCCACTGCTGATCGGAGTCAATGACGACGAACAGACCACGCTCACTCCCGCCAATCTGCTGCCAGCCACCGTTGCCGGCTACGAGGCCGCAATCAGGAATCTGCTGCCGCAGATCGGCTCTCTGGTGCTGCAGATCTATGCCGCAGCTGGCTATTCTTCACCGCAGGCTGCCTATCAGGATCTGCTCGACGATCTGCGCTTCACCTGCGCCAATCGCCGCGCCGCTGCTGATCACGCGGCCGCAGGCAACCCGGTTTATGCCTACGTGCTCACCGAAGTCCTCCCGGATCTGGCGGCGCTGGAGTCCTTCCATGGTCTCGACGTGGTCCTGCTGTTCGCCAACCGCCAGCAGGCGCAGGCCGGCGAAATCCTGCTCAGGGATCGAATCCGTCGGGCATGGGTGGATTTTGCCTACTCCCTGCCGCCCGGGAACACCGAGGGGCTTGCCTGGCCGCTCTACGATTCCGATCAGCGGCTGTCACTTGAGCTGAGCAGCACGCGCCGTTTCGTGTTCGAAGATTACCGGCAACTCTATTGTGAGTTCTGGAACCAGTTCGTAACGCTGTGAGTCAGTGATCGAGCGCATGGGCAATGATCTTGTGCAGCGCCGGCAAGCCTTCCAGCAGCGCCGCTGGACCAGGCTGCAGGATCAGCGCCGACTTGATCTCGTGCAGTTGGTTCGCTCGCACCGCGGGCAGGTCTGACCACCCCGGCCGCTCCCGCACCCTGCCGGGCGAGAATCGCTTGCCGCACCAGGAGCCGATCATCACTTCGGGCGCCGCGCGGTAGACCTCCTCATCGGATGCTAGTATCCGCCCCTTTGCCAGCGACGAGCGCCCACGTTCGGCGAACACATCTTCCCCACCGGCGATCACAATCAGCTCCGACACCCATTGGATGGCGGTAATCCTGGGCTCATCCCATTCCTCGAAGTAGACCCGCGGCCGGCGACTCAGACGCGCCGCCGAAGCGCGCACCTCGGCGATGGTCTGCTCCATCTGCAGCCGCAGCCGCTGGCCCTCCTCGGCCGCGCCGACCAGACAGCACAGCCGCACGCAGTAGTAAATGATTCCCTCCACGCTGCGGTGATTGGCGATCCAGACCTCGACCCCGGCCTTGATCAGCGCTTGCGCTATGTCGGCCTGAATATCGGAAAAACCAATCACCAGATCCGGTCGCAAATCGAGAATCCGGTCAATCTTGGCACTGGTGAAGGCCGAGACCTTGGGCTTTTCCTTGCGCGCCCGCGGCGGACGCACGGTGAATCCCGAAATCCCCACGATCCGGTCGGCCTGACCGATACGGTAGAGCACTTCGGTGGGCTCCTCGGTGAGACAGACAATACGCTGTGGATAGGGGTCGCTCACCGACGCAAGCTGCCCTGGAAGCTGGCGGCGATTTGACGACGGTGCGAGTGAGCGCGATGTTCATACAGGTAGACGCCTTGCCAGGTGCCCAACAGCAGCTGGCCTTGGCTGACCGGAATGGTCAGCCCGCTGCCGGTCAGCAGGCTGCGTAGATGCGCGGCCATGTCGTCAGGACCTTCGCAATCATGGCGGTAGGCCGGGTCGCCATCCGGGGCCCAGCGCTTGAGCATGGTTTCGATGTCACGATGCACATCAGGATCGGCATTTTCGGTAATCAGCAGCCCACAGCTGGTATGCATGGCGTGCAAATGGATCAATCCCGCATCCGCGTTCAGTTGGCCTAGCCAGTTGCGGGCGTGGCCACGCAAGTCGACGGTGCGGCGCGGCTCGGTCTGGACCGTCCAGATCACCGGCCCGCATTGAACCAGTGGGTTCACGGATAGAGCAGCCGCCGGGTCCACTGGCCGTCCTCGATCTCGTAGCGATCGCGCTGATGCAGGCGAAACTCCTTGCCGTACCAGAACTCGATCAGGCGTGGCCGCACCCGATAGCCAGACCAGTGCGGCGGCCGCGGCACCTGCCCTTCCGGATAGAGTTCGCGATAGTGCGCCACCCGCTGCTCCAGCAGCGCCCGGCTTTCCAGGGTCTCCGATTGCAGCGAGGCCCAGGCCCCGATCTGGCTGATGTAGGGGCGCGTCGCAAAATACGCATCAGCCTCAGCCACGCTGACCGGCACCGCCTCCCCTTCGATTTTCACCTGGACCTGATTGGCCAGTGCTTTCCACAGAAACAGCAGCGCGCACTGCGGGTTCATCGCCAGCTGGCGACCCTTGCGGCTTTCGGTGTTGGTGTAGAACGCAAATCCGTCGGGATTGACGTCCTTGAGGAGCACGGTCCGCGCCGACACCCTGCCATCGGACGAGGCACTGGCCAGGGTCATTGCGGTGGCTTCCGGGTCTGCGCTGGCTCTGGCCTCGGCCAGCAGCTTCTCGAAATGCGCAATCGCTTCCAAATACAAAGAGTTATCGCTCATTTCTCATCCTTTTGATCAGCACGCAGAGCGGCGCTGTAGCCAGAACGGTAGTCAGGGTAGCGATGATAGAAGGGTAGCGCAGACAGACGGCAGGAGCGGATTCGCTTGTTATCCCTGGCCTCCGAATCAGGCCCGACTTCCGGCGCAGGCGGCCAGCCCAGACGCGCGGCGAGCCAGTCAGCCACTTCGGCGTCGGTCGCCGGGCAACAGTCCACCCCGTTGATCACGCCGGTGGTTCTCTTGGTGCAGAGCGTCCCCATCAGGCGCGCCGCATCGGTGCTGTGAATCCGGTTGGTGTAGCGAGGCTGAGTCCGGGACACCCGAAGCTGTCCAAGGCGCAGCTGGGAGATCAGATATTGTCGGCCTGGCCCATAGATGCCGCCCAAACGCAGCAGGCAACTCCGCTCCCGCCACCGCTGCAACAGCTGCTCGGCTTGAGCCAGTACTGCGCCGTTAAAGCGTCCGGGTGCGGGGACGGTGTGCTCATCCACCTCGCCCCCGTCGGCATCCCCGTAGACGGCGGTACTGGATACAAACAGCCAATGTGTCTCCGGATTGGCCAGCGCCGGCGTCACTAGCAGGCGTTGCAAACCTTCAAGATAGGCGCTGCGATAGGCTGCTTCAGTGCGCTGCGCAGGAGTGAGCGCGTAGATCACCGCATCAAGCCGGTCAGGGATGGGCAGCGCCTGCTGCGTATCCGTCAAATCAGCTCGAATCGGCGCAATAGCGGCAGGCAGTTGCGAAGGATCACGCCGCAAGCCATAGACCTGATGCCCGGCGCGCGCCAGACCCACTCCGGCCTCGCTGCCCAAACGACCACAGCCGGCAATCAGGATGCGCATCGGCCGCGGCTGTTCCAGGCGTCGCCGACGATTGTGCTGATCAGCCCGCGGTCGCCGCTTCGGCGGCGGCGAGCCGGTCTTCGCGCTGACGTCGCGCGACCCAGCGCAGCCAGATCAGCCAAACGAAGACTGCATCCAGGATGATCAGTGCCTGCCACAGATACAGGTGGAACCAGTCGAACCACACCTTGCTGTACTGCCCCAGATAGAACAGGCTGATGATTCGCACCAGGTTGAGCGCCTGAATCGCCACGAAGCCCACCGCCAGCCCGACCATCTTGTCGCGGAACTTGGCCGGGAATGCGAATACGCCCGATACCAGGATGATCACCGCTTCCAAACCGTTGCAGCCACGCTCGATGGAGACCGCAAAGGCATTGGAGGTGCTCTGGATGATCTTGCCGTAGCTGATCACGTCGGAATCAAACAGGGTAATCAGCCACGCGCTGAAGCTGGCGAGCACCCCGGTGAACGGTTCCACGATCCATTGCTCGCCAGGCTTGGACACTTCGACGCCAAACAGCAGCAGGCAGATGACGAAAAACAGAATCAGAAATCTGAGCATGAATCGATCAAAACCGTTTCGGTTGGAGGCGCCTGTACCCGCGCCAAAAGCCGCGCATCTTATCCGCCCGGTGCGAAAATTTCATGAGTATCGGTAGCAAATTGCTGCCATTGCGTCGCGTGCTCGACTCGCGCGCGGGGACAATCCGGCCAACCCGATCCGTTGCAGACCAGCGCCAGAGCAATAGGTTCCCGAATGCGGCCGAATCTCTCAGCTTCAACCGCAGACTTTCGCTCGACACCAGTGCGCCAGACGAAGCCGCTACACTGCCGCCCATGCAGCGCAGCAAAAACATCATTCTGGTCGGCCCGATGGGTGCCGGCAAAAGCACGGTCGGCAAGCGCCTGGCCCGCATGCTGGGCCGTCGCTTTGTCGACCTGGATGAGCTGATAGAAGAGCGGACGGGGGTAAGTATTCCGCTGATATTCGAGGTCGAGGGAGAGCAGAACTTCCGCCGCCGGGAGTCACAGGCGCTGCAGGAAGTGATCGAATGGCCCGATCTGGTGCTCGCGACCGGCGGCGGCAGCGTGCTATTGCGGGAGAACCGCGAATGCCTGCGCAGCCACGGCTTCGTGGTGTACCTGCGCGCCTCGGTCAGCGTCCAGCTGCAGCGCCTGGCGCGCGACCGCAAGCGCCCGTTGCTGCAGGCGCCCGACCGCCGGCAGCGGCTGGAACAGATGGCCGAGCAGCGCAATCCCCTGTATCTGGCCGTCGCTGACGAAGTCGCCGAATCAGTCAGTGACAGACCGGCCAAACTGGCCCGCCAGCTGGCGACCCGGCTCAGCGAACTGGGCATCGCCGAGCCGCTGCAACCCACGCCCAGTGAATCGGAGAACTGCCATTAGCCAGACCCCTTCTGAGCGCGTCTCGGTTTCGCTGGGACAGCGCAGCTACGAGATCCTGATTGAGCCGGACGCCCTGCGCGCCAGGGAGCTGCGCGAGGCCTGCGCTGGGCGAGGGTGCCTGCTGGTGACCGATCAAACCGTCGGCGCCCTCTATGCCGAGCGGATTTTAGCTGGGCTCGATCTGCCTTCGTCACACTGCTTGAGCCTGCCGCCCGGTGAGCAGCACAAGCATCTGGGCAGCTTCGAAACGATCGTTACCCGCATGGCCGAACTCGGACTGCGCCGCGACGGCTGCCTGATTGCGCTGGGCGGCGGCGTGGTCGGTGACCTGGCCGGGTTCGCTGCGGCGGCCTACATGCGCGGAGTGGACTTTGTTCAATGTCCCACCACCCTGCTGGCGATGGTGGACTCTTCTGTCGGCGGCAAGACCGGCCTGAATCTGCCCAGTGGGAAAAACCTGGTCGGTGCCTTCTGGCAGCCGCAACTGGTGCTCGCCGACATCGAGGTGCTGTCGACCCTGAGCGACCGCGAATATCGCGCGGGTCTGGCCGAAGTGATCAAGTACGCCGCCATCGGCGATGCCGGGTTCTTCGACTGGCTGGAGCAGCAGGTCGAGCAAATCAATGCCCGCGACACCCAGACCATTGCGCAAATGGTGGCGATCAGCTGCAGGCACAAGGCCGCTATCGTTGCTCGGGATGAGCGCGAGGCCGGGGAGCGAGCCCTGTTGAACTTCGGCCACACCTTCGGCCACGCGCTGGAGGCCGGCACCGATTACCGAACGCTGCTGCATGGCGAGGCGGTGGCGATCGGCATGCTGCAGGCTGCCAGGTTGTCCAGCGCGATGGGGATGGCGCCCCAACAGGATGCTGAACGCCTGAGTCAGCTGCTGCGCGCAGTAAAGCTGCCCGTTGATCCGCCCAGACTGCCGCTACAGCGGCTACATCATCATCTGGCCCTGGACAAGAAGGCGGTAGCCGGCGGCCTGAAATTCATTCTCTGGCGCGGCATCGGGCAGGCGGAGATCGTTCGCGGGGTCGACCAGAGGGCACTCGATGCGGTTCTGCAATCGCAACAATAGCGCCACGACGCTTTATGCAGCCGCCCGCGCGACGCTAAACTTGGCCCATGCGGATATTCATGCAAACGCCTGCAATCGGTGGCGAACAGCCCAAGTATTACCAGCTGATGCTGGACAAGGACCTGTTTGGCGCCTGGATACTGACTCGGGAATGGGGACAGCCGGGCACCCGGACCAGCCTCAAGCGCGAGCAGTATCTGGACTTCGAGGCAGCCGAGGCGGCGCTGGACCGGGCTCGCGAACTGCAGAAGAAGAAGGGATTCCAGGTGATGTTCAGTCAGGGCAGCATGGAACCCCCTCGACGATGAGCGCTTTGAAGCTGGCGCTCGTCACCCTCGCATTGCTGTTTGCATCGACCGTCGCTCGGGCCGAGCGGATATGCATTCCGGACCCGAACAGCAAGGGCTGGCTCTGCGGCAGCGAGGAAGAACTCGCCAACGTCCGGCCGCGCAAGGTCGAGCGCAGCAGCAGCCAAGCCCCTTCTGCTCCGCCGGCTTATTTGATAGACCCCAGCCGCGCCGCGCAGATCCAGTATCAAGCCCCGCCGCCGATCGCGGCGCCGCCTGCGCCACCCCCTCCACCGCCATCATCAGCCGCGGCTGTACCAGCAGATCCCCTGGTCGAGGCGCTTACCGGGGCCACCCAGGGACCCGCGCCAGCGCTGACGCCGTCGAGACAGGCCAGTGCGGTTGCCCCGGACCCGATCTCAGGACCTGCACCTGAAAGGCCCGCGGAAGACGCCGGCGCCGCGGCTGCACCATCGCAGGCGCGAACAGCGCCGGGGACACCTGCTCCAGCGACTGTGTCTGCCACATCTGCTGCCCCTGCCGCTGCGCCCGGTGCAACTCCAGCCAGCCGGCCTTCACCGCAACCGGCCCCAGAGGCCGCGGCCAACATCGCCAGGATGGCTGAGCTCACCACCGAGTCAGGCAGTCAGCCGCGTAGCGCGGGGGCCGCCACCGCTGATCCGGCGCCGCGCGCACCCGCCAGCAAGGCCCAGACCGAGGCGCCAGCGTCTCCCGAGCCTCCACGGGAAACCGCACCCAAGCCCATTGCGACCGCGGCTCAGCCATCGCCCGCGCCCTCTCCGCCGGCCGCAGCGTCTGCGCCGGTCAGCCAACCCGGCCCGCATCCGGCAGGCGCCAAATCGAATGCACCATCGGTTCGCGCGGCCGCCCCGCCGTCCGCCGCGCGCCAGTTCGTGGGCTGGGGTGATCGCGAATACACCCTTCAACTGGTGGCTGCAGGCGATCCGGCAGGGTTCAACGAACTCGCCACTCGCGCCGGGCTGGATCCCAGCCTGGTCTTTACGGTTCGGCTGAATCAGCCCGATCGGGTCTGGTGGCTGCTCTGCTATGGCCGCTACGAAAGCCTGGAGCAGGCCAAGCAGGCCCTCTCCAATCTCAATCCCATTGCGCGCGGCTCCGGCGCCTGGCCACGCCGCGTCGGTCCTCTGCAGGCAGAACAATCCCGATGAACGACCAACAGCTACTGGCCGCCCCCAGCGGGCGGCACAACCGTTATTTGCGCGCGCTGGCCAGAATGCCAGTCGACACCACGCCCGTGTGGATCATGCGCCAGGCCGGGCGCTATCTGCCGGAATACCGGGCAACCCGCGCGCAGGCCGGCAGCTTCATGACGCTATGCCAGACACCCGAGTTGGCGACCGAGGTCACCATGCAGCCCCTGAGGCGCTATGAGCTGGACGCGGCGATTCTGTTCTCGGACATTCTGACCATCCCCGATGCGCTGGGCCTGGGCCTGCATTTTGTAGAAGGCGAAGGTCCGCGTTTTGAATCGCCGCTACGCAGCGTGGCCGACATCGACCGCCTCGGCCGCATCGATCCCGAGCAGCAACTGCGCTACGTGATGGACGCGGTGCGGATGATCCGCCGCGAACTCAACGGGCTGGTGCCGTTGATCGGCTTCTCCGGCAGTCCCTGGACCCTGGCCTGCTACATGCTCGGCGGCCGTTCCGACAGCGGCTTCACCGAGGCTCGCCAGCTAGCCTGGAACGAACCTGAAGCGATGCACCGACTGCTCGCCCTGCTCGCCCAGATCGTGGTCGATTATCTGGCCGCGCAGCGCGCTGCCGGTGCCCAATCACTGATGATCTTCGATACCTGGGGCGGCACCCTGCCCTACGCCGACTATCGCGAGTATTCGCTGCGCTATCTGGCGCAGATCGTCGATGGGCTCCAGGCGATCGATGATCCGGCACCAATCACCCTGTTCAGCAAGGGCGCACAGGCCCATCTGAGCGCAATGGCCGATACCGGCTGTCAGGCGCTGGGGCTGGACTGGACCGCTTCGCTCAAGTCAGCCCGCGCGCTGGTGGGTGACCGGGTCGCGCTGCAGGGCAATCTGGATCCAGCCGCGCTGCGCGCCAATCCCGAGGCCTTGCGCAACATGGTCGCATTGACCCTCGCCGACTACGGTCCCGGTCCCGGACATGTGTTCAATCTGGGGCACGGCATCACCCCCGACATCGACCCGGCACAGATGAAGGTCGTGGTCGACAGTGTCCACCGGTTCGGCCAGCAGACGAACCTGTTGGCATAGTTTCTGGTCGCCATGCCCAAAGCCTTCCGCTCCCTGGCAGGGTTGATCGGGAGCGGCTGTGACCGCGACGCCGCCCCGCTGTATCTCACCCCAGTGCTGGACGCACTCGTTGTCCACCCCATACCCCGACCACCGCCATCGCCAGGGCCAATCCGAAGTTGGCCAGATAGGCTTTGCTCGGTGCCAGCGTCAGCAATAGCGTGAACAACGCGCCACCGATCGCGACCGCCGCAGTGGTGGTCAGCGCGTCACACAGCTGCAGCGCCGAAACGCTGGTTGCCTGACGCTCGGCCGGCGCCAACCGCAGCGTCAGCACCGACAGCTGGGGAAAGGTCATGCCGATGCCCAGACCAGTCAGGATCAAGCCCAGAACCCCGGCGGCCACCGGCACTTCGGGCAGCACCATCAGCGCAACCAGCAATATCCCGCAGGCCATGATCGCCATGCCCCGGCTGATCAGGGGACCACGCTCGACTTCCGCCGGGAGACGCCCCTGCCACCAGGAGCCGATGCTCCAGCTCAGCGCACCGGTGGAGAGCACCACCCCGGCCTCGGCGGTGCTAAAGCCGCGCTGCTGATTGAGGAGCAGCGGAATATAGATCTCGGTGGTCGCAAATGCCGCGGCCACCAGGCCTCTCAGCGCGATCACGGCTGGCAGACCCCTGCGCATCGTCAGGACCCCAGCCGGCAGCAGCCTGGCACCCAGTGCGCCCATGCTCAGCAGCGCCACTCCCGCCAGCGTCCAGGCCAGCAGACTGTGCTCCTGGCTGAAGTGATGCACCAGCGTGGCTGACACCGCGGCGCCCAGCGCCAGAGCCAGGCGTCGCCGATCATCTGTCAGCGGCGCGCCGGGTGGCGCCTCCGGCGGCGGGAGTGCGCGCAGACCAGGCGCCAGCAACATGGCGCTGGGCAGCACGATCATCGGCGCCATCCAGAACACCCAGCGCCAGCCGACGCTTTCCACGATCACTCCCGCCAGCAATGGTCCAACCAGCGCGGGCACGATCCAGGCCGCCGCAAAGAGCCCAAAGATCCGCGCGTGCAGGTGTGCCGGATAGGCCTTGCCGATGCACGCATACAGCGCGACCGACTGCATGCCCACACCCAGGCCCATCACCGTTCGACCCAGAACCATGATCAACATGTGGTCGGCGGCACCGGCGATACCCAATCCCAGCACAAACCAGATGATGCCGATCCACAGCGGCGTGGCAGGACCGGATCGATCGGCCTGGCTTCCAGCCATCACCATTCCGACCATGGACGACGCCATCGCTCCGCCAAAGGCCAGCGGAAAGTACGCCAGTCCATCCAGAGCCTGTGCCACCACCGGCATCGCCGCGGTCACCGCCATGGCCTCGAAGGCGAGCACCGACACCAGCGCGAGGGCGCCGACGGTCATCGCTCGGTAGGGGTGATCAAGGACGTTCATATTCAGCGTCGCACTATGCATCAGTTGCACTCCGTCAGGGTCTGCGTACAGACTAGGACCTCAACTTAAGTTGAGGTCAATAGCGGAAGGCAAGGATCATGCTGAGCATCGGAGAGATCGCCAGGCGCGCGGGCGTCAGCGTGGCCACCCTGCACTTCTACGAGCGCAAGGGCTTGCTTTACGCCCATCGTTCCAGCGGCAACCAGCGCCGCTATGAACGACACAACCTGCGTCGCATCGCCTTTATCCGCGCCGCGCAGCAGGTCGGTTTCAGCCTTGCAGAAATCGCCGCCGCGCTGGACCGGCTACCCTCGCAGCGAACCCCGACCAGACAGGACTGGAGCGAGCTGTCGCGTCAGTGGCGAGCCGAACTGGAGCGCAGAATGCGCGCGCTGCAACAGCTTCACAGCCAGCTGGATCAGTGCATTGGCTGCGGATGTTTGTCGCTCAGCAACTGTGGTTTGTTCAACCCCGATGATCAGCTGGGCGAGCACGGCGCCGGCCCGCGACGCTGGCTGGAAAGTGACTCCGGCGCAAATGCTGCGGACTAGGCAGGTGCCACGGTCCGCGCCACTACAGGCTTTCGCCCACTGTTTAACCCCGCATTGACAGCTACTTAAGTTCACACCAACAACTGACCAAGCCGGCCTTAAGCAAGCCGAACCAGACTTTGAATCACCCGATTTCGGGCGCTTTCAAGGACGATCCCATGAGCCTCGATCCGCATGGCGAGCGTGTACCCGTGGCGGTGGAGCTTGCCTCACCACAGCGGCCAGCACCGCGATCCGCGATGGACCGCCAGGCGCATTCGCAAGTTGCGCTGAAGACCGAAGTGATCGGCGCAACGCACCCACTCCGTGAGCAGACTGAAGCTTTCATCCGGGACCGCTACCAGCAACGCTTCTGCGCTCGCATCGAACATTCGATGCCGACGCTGGTTCGCCTGTGCGGGGCAGACGGCCGGACTTGCGCCGCCCTTGGCCTGCGCGCGGCCGATTTCGGACCGCTGTTTGTCGAGCACTACCTCGATTTACCGGCGGAACGATCAACCTCCCTCGCGCTAACTCAGGCAGTCGCCCGCCCGACATTGGTGGAGGTGGGCAATCTGGCGGTGGATTCGGGGGCAAGCGGTCGGCAGATCATCATCGCCATGACCACACTGTTGGCCACGCTGGGCTACCAGCACGTCATCTTCGCCGCAACGGTTCAGCTGCGGGCCAGCCTCAACCGCCTGGGTCTACGCGCGGCGATGTTGAGCCAGGCCGATCCCAGCCGACTCGGCAATCAGGCCAGCCATTGGGGAAGCTACTACCAGACCCAGCCCCAGGTGCTCTGCGGGTCGATCCGGAGCGGTATCGCCAATCTCCGCCAGCGAGGTCTGCTATGAGCATCCTGGACCATCTGCATGACCCGGACCGCGCGGATTGCCCCATCGTGGTTGGCGGCGAGCAGAACCATTCTGCGAACTCGCTGCTCGCGGCTGCGCAAAGCTTGAGCAGCGAGTTGGCTGGGCTCGGCGCCAGCCGGGTCGCGACCCTGATCGACAACGGTCCCACCTGGTTGATCGCTGACCTGGCGATTCAACAGCTGGCGCTGGTGCAGGTTCCGCTGCCCCCCTTCTTTCACCCGACCCAGGTCCGCCATGCTCTGGCCGCGGCTGCAGTGGATCTGCTGATCTGCGACCGCCCGCACCCGCAACTGGGCTCAGCACAGCAGCAAACCGAATGCGGACTCTATCTCTACCAGCTACCGGTCAGCGCTCAGGTAGTGCTGCCAGAGGGCACCAGTCTGATCACCTTCACCTCTGGCACCACTGGCCAACCCAAGGGCGTGTGCCTGGGTCAGCGGACGCTGGAGCAAGTCGCCGAAAGTCTGCGTCCGCTGGCGACCAGCCTCGGAGCCACCAGACACCTGTGTCTGCTACCGCTTGGGGTGCTTTTGGAGCAGATCGCGGGCATGCACAGCGCGATCCTCGCCGGGGCCGAACTGTGCCTGCCCTCGCTGAGCGAAACCGGTCTACAGGGCGCCTCGGGAGTCGATGGATCTGCGCTGCTGGCCTGCATCCAGCGCTATCAGCCACACAGCGTGATTCTGCTTCCGCAAATGCTGGAAGCCCTGTGTAGCGCAATCGAGAATGGCGCTGAGCCGCCCACGTCGCTGCGCCTGATCGCGGTCGGCGGTGCCCGGGTAGCAGCGCAGAACATGACTCGCGCGCGTGCGCTGGGACTTCCGGTGCTGCAGGGATATGGGCTCAGCGAAGCCGGGTCGGTGGTCTGTTTGGAAGACCCTGAAATGGTTGCCGCGGGCGGCGTCGGCAAACCGCTGCCGGGCCGCGAGGTGCGGATCGACGATCAAGGTGAGGTCTGGCTGCGCCATCCCGGCTTTCTCGGCTACCTCGGTGAACCGCCGAGCTCCGATTCGGACTGGCCAACCGGGGATCTTGGCCATTGGGATGAGCACGGCAATCTGCATCTGCACGGTCGCCGCTCCAACCTGCTGATCACTGCCTTTGGCCGCAACGTTTGCCCGGATTGGGTCGAAAGCGAGCTTCAGGCACACCCGCTGATCGCTCAGGCCTTTGTTTGCGGAGACGCCGAAGCCTGGCTGCAGACGGTGCTGGTTGCAGCATCCGAGCGCACCAGCACCGCGCAGCTGGAACAGGCGGTTGCCGAAGTCAATCAGCGTCTTCCCGACTATGCGCGCATCGGTGGTCTGGTGCGTTCCGCCCTGCGCTTCGATCAGATCGAGGGCCTTTGCACCGCCAACGGTCGACTGCGCCGAGCCGAGCTGATGACCCATTTCGAGACCGAACTGAACGACCTTTGGGACAACGAACGGGCCTCACTGTGCCGCGGGCACTCGCCGGAAACCCACCCATCCATTGCCAGGAGCCAATAAGACCATGAGCGAAGACTTCTACCCGAAACTGCTGGAGGCGACCGCCCCGGCGCGGGCCAGACTGCAGGGCTTACCGGTGGTCCTCGATGCCCTGCAAGGTCGGATTTCGCTGGCCGAATACCAGCATTTCTTGCGCTGCGCCTATCACCACGTGCGTCACACCGTTCCCCTGTTGATGGCGTGCGGAGCCAGCCTGCCAGAGCGCCTGCAGTGGCTGCGCCCGGCGATTGCCGAGTACATCGAGGAGGAGATCGGCCACGAAGCCTGGATCGCCGACGACCTGGCAGCCAGTGGCGCCGACCAAGCTGCGCTGCTGGCGCTCCCGCTACCGCAACCGGTGGAGCTGATGCTGGCCTATGTCTACGACCGCATCGCCAGACACAATCCGGTCAGCTTCTTCGGCATGGTGCTGGTGCTGGAGGGCACCTCGATCGCGCTGGCCACTCGTGCGGCTCAAGCGCTTCAGCAGAGCCTGAATCTGCCCAAGCGGGCGTTCCGATACCTGCTCAGCCACGGTGAGCTGGATCAATCACACATGGGCTTCTATGAGGGGCTGATGAATCGGCTCGACTGTGCCGAAGATCGCGCGGCCGTGATCCACGCCGCCAACATGATCTATCCGCTGTACGGCGCGGTTCTCGCCGATGCCCGCATGCCGGTCGATGTTGCGAGGGCCGCCTGATGAATCTCGAAAACGCTCATGTGCTGCTCACCGGGGCCAGCGGCGGGCTGGGCTCTGCCACGGCTCGCGCCCTGATCGCCCGCGGCGCCGTCCCCATACTGTCGGGCCGCAACCAGCGGCGACTACAGCAGCTGGCCGATTCACTGGCCAGCGCCGGGCAACGCCCCGAGATTCTCGTCGCTGACTGGTCTCAGGACGCCGGCAGACAGGCCCTGATTACCCGGGTGCAGCAGACCAACAATCCGGTAAGCGGGGTGATCCTGAACGCCGGAATCAATCATTTCGGCAGTTTTGAGGAGCAGTCGGCGGAACAACTGCAACAGACCTTGCTGACCGACCTGGTGGCGCCAGCGCTGCTCGCCCACGGCATGCTGCCTGCGCTGAAAGGACGCGAAGGAAGCTGTCTGCTGTTCGTGGGCTCCACCTTCGGCCGCCTCGGCCACCCCGGTTTTGCCGCCTACGCCAGCGCCAAGCACGGGCTACATGGATTGGCAAAGGCCCTGCGCCGGGAAAGCGCCGGCAGTGGACTGCGAATCGCCGAGGTCCATCCGCGGGCGATGCACACGGAAATGACCACGCCCGACATTGCGGCGGTCAATCGCGCCCAGGGTGCATCGGTAGACAGCCCCGAAAGCATTGCCGCGCAGCTGGTGCGCAGCCTCGAGACAGGGCGCAACCACTGGCAGGCAGGCTGGCCGGAACGCCTGTTCGTGCTGCTCGATCAGCGCCTCCCGGGACTGCTCGATCGCGTCCTCGGAGGGCGCTGGCCCGCGCTCAGACAAGCGGCATACGAGGCCCGCAGCGCGCCGTCCGCAGCCCATCCAAGCCCTACCCTCTAAGCATTGGAGATTCAAGATGACCAAATCTACGCTCTCTATGGCGCTGTGCGCTCTGTTCTCAAGCACCGCTTTCGCCGGCGACCCCGAACTCTCCGGGCCGCTGCAGGCGATCCAGGACCGCTGGGCCGAGGCCAACTACCGGCTCCGGGACGATGCCCGACTGGCCGCCTTCGAGGCGTTGAACCAGGATGTGGAAGCGCTGGTTGCCAGCAATCCGAATGACGCCCAGGCCCTGGTCTGGCAGGGGATCGTGCAGTCGACCTATGCCGGCGCGCAGGGCGGGTTGTCCGCGCTCTCGCTGGCCAAGCAGGCCAAGGCCAGCCTGGAACAAGCGATGGCGCTTGATCCCGACGTTCTGGATGGTTCGGCGTGGACTTCGCTCGGCACACTGTACGCGCAGGTCCCCGGCTGGCCGATTGGCTTCGGCAATGACAAGAAGGCTCGGGAGTTCCTCAGCAAGGGGCTGGAGCTCAATCCCGAAGGCATCGACAGCAACTATTTCTACGCGATCTATCTGGCCGATGATGGGGAATGGGAAGAGGCTGCGCAGTACCTGGAGCGCGCCCAATCGGCGCCATCCCGGCCCGGGCGCGAGAGCGCCGATGCGGGAAGACAGATGGAGATCTCGACCAAGCTGGCGGAGGTCAAGCGCCACACCAGCGATTGACTGATCAATTCGCGCCAAC
>JAGRJL010000335.1 GCA_020442775.1 Lysobacterales bacterium
CTGGTCCGCGGCAACGAGGTTCCGGTCACCCCCAGCATCGGCATTGCCCTGTTCCCCGATCACGCCGACAACCCGGCCGACCTGCTGCGCTTTGCCGATGGCGCGATGTATGCGGCCAAGGCGGCCGGACGCAATACCTTTCGATTCTTCCGCCAGGAGATGTCCAGCGGCAGCCGTCTGAGCATCGCGCTGGAGCAAAGTGCCAGACAGGAGGGCCTGAGCGACTTCAGCCTTCACTATCAGCCTATCTATGCGGTAGACGGCATGCGTCCGGTGGCGGTGGAAGCGCTGCTGCGCTGGTCCCATCCAGAGCTGGGATCGGTCGGCCCCGATGTCTTTGTACCGCTGCTGGAGGAGAGCGGCAGCATCGTGACGGTGGGCCGTCAGGTGGTGCGCGAGGCGCTGCGCCAGCTGAAGGAATGGCGAACGGCCGGACTGCCCGAGCTACGCGTGGCGGTCAATCTGTCGACCCTGCAGCTATTGCGGCAGGAGCTGTGTGCCGACATTCGGGCTGCCCTGGGCGAAGTCGGGTTGCCGGGCAGCGCGCTGGAGCTGGAGCTGACCGAAACCCTGGTCATGAGCAATCCGGAGCAGGCAATTCGGACCCTGAGTGAGCTCAAGGGTCTGGGCGTGGTGATTGCCATCGATGACTTCGGCACCGGCTATTCATCGTTGAGCTATCTCAAGCGTCTGCCAATCGACAAGCTCAAGCTTGATCGCGAGTTCATAGGCGATCTGCAGGATGACCCCGATGACGCGGTGATCGTGCGCACCATGCTGGCGATGGCCAAGGCTCTCAACATCCGCGCCACCGCCGAAGGCGTTGAGCGGCAGTCACAGCTGCGCTTCCTGCGCGAGCATCAGTGCGAGGAGGCACAGGGATTCCTGCTGTGCCGTCCGCTGCCAGCGGACGCTTGTCTGCAGGCGCTCCGGCCCGCCCCTCAGACCGCCGAGCCCGAAGCCCTGCCGTGACCCGAGTGCGAGCGACCGAGCCGGCACTGGCGCCGACCGTCAGCCGGTCAGAGGCGCGCCCAGATCCGGCTCGTAGCTGAGGACCTGATTGCGACCCCGCGACTTGGCCTGATACAGGGCCTTGTCGGCGCGCAACATCGCCGCTTCGATACCCTGGTCCGGCGCTTCGACGGTGGCCAGGCCGATGCTGATGGTGACACCGACGGCCCCCTTGCTGTGTCCGATCTCCAATCCAGCAACGTCCTTGCACAGCCGGTGACCCACGTTGAGGGCCTCCACCTGATCACAGCGCACCAGCATCATGGCGAATTCTTCGCCGCCCAGGCGGCCGAGGATGTCGCTTTCACGTAGCCGGTGGCTGAGGACATCACTGACTGCCTTGATCACCGCGTCGCCGGTGGCATGCCCGTAGCGATCATTGATCTGCTTGAAGTTGTCGATATCCATCATCAGCATCGCCATCGGGGCGTCCACAGAGCGATAGGCGGCGAAGGCATCTTCGGCCGAGCGCAGGAACTGGCGACGGTTGTAGAGCCCGCTCAGGCTGTCGGTGGTTGCCATCTCATAGAGCTGGCTGTTGAGCTTCTCAAGCTCCAGGTTGGCGCGGGTGCGCAGCGCGTTGAGGCGCAACAGGAAGAAGGCCACCACCAGCACGATCAGCATGATCACGGTGATCAGCCACATCGATTCACGCTGTGCGTCGATGGTCTGGTTCTTGTTTTCCAGCATGGTGCGCTGGCGGTCGATTTCGCTGAGCTGACTATCCAGCACCGCCTGACTGCTCTCGATATCGCTTTCCAGACGCAGGATCAGCTGTTCGCGCTCACGGATCTGTTCCTGCTTGGCCTGCAGCTCGGCCTGTTTGCCCTCAAACAGCGCCTGCTGTTCACTGATCTGATCCCGGTAACCGGTGACCTCAACGCTGGCCAGGGTGATCTCCTGGGTCAGCAACTGCAGCTGCTTGCGGGATCGCTCCAACTCCTCCTGACCACGCGCCAGTGCCGCCTGGGCGCTCTCCAGATTGGTCGAATTTTCCGCCAGCTGGCGGTCCAGTTCGCCCAGACGACGCTCCTTGGCCGCCACTTCATCGAGCACCAGGCGCAGACGTGACTGCTTCAGCCGCAGCTCCTCGCTGAGGTCCTCGCGAGTACCGGCAAACTCCAGTAGCGCCACCGATGCGGAAAAGCCGTGAGCGATCAGATTTTCCCGATTGAGGCGCAGCGACACCTGGCCGCCAACCTCCACCATGCTCACCATCATCGCCTCGCGCGGAACGTTCCCGTCGACCACGATCAGGGTGCTGCTGGTGGACTCAAACCAGTCGCTGTAAAGACTGCGAAAGCGGTCACCCAGAAAAATCAGATCAAAGGCCGCCGGGTCCAGTTCGTCGCTGGCGAAGTACTGCAACCGAAGCGGCCTGCCGTCCACGCTGACCTCACCCAGTCGCTCAAACGCCCGCCGGGTGGAAGCACGCGAGCTGACGATTGCAACCTGAAGCTCGCCAAGTCCACTCTGATCGGGCCAGTCCACGTGCTTGGCGATCTCGATCAGATAGCGCGCCTTGGCGTCATCGACGGTCATGCTCGGGAGAGCGGCAGCGGAAACCGACATCAGCATCCACAGGCAGGCGCAAAGACTGGTCAGCGACGGTCGCCGCACGCGACTAGTCACTCGCTGCGACTGCGCGGTGTTGATGAATTGGCCATGCCCGACACTCATGACCAGATGATAGCGGTTTGCCCGGTGCCGCTGAGCCCTTCAGCACCCGCTCGATGATGGCGACGGCCCGGGAACGCAGGCCCGCCGAGCCAAGCTTCCTTGCTACCGGTGGAGGCGCTGATGCAGACCTGGAGTCACCCCGAACTGGCCGCGAAAGGCGCTGCGGAAGGCTGCCTCCGAACGGAAACCGACTCGATGGGCCGCCACCTTGGTGGCCACTCCGGTCTCGATCAGCTGCTTGGCCGAACCCAGCCGCATGCGCTCATACAGTTTCGCCGGGGTCTGTCCGAAAGTGGCCACGAACTGGCGGTGGAAGGTACGCTCGGACAGGTGCATGTAGTGCGCCATGTCGCCGACCCGGATCCCCGCATCCAGACGCTGCGACAACCAGTCGAGGAGGCCGGCGAAGCGCTCGTCCGCGCCCACCTGGGCCACCAGCAGATCGCTGAACTGCGACTGATGGCCGGGTCGATGGGCATAGACCACCAGCTGCCTGGCCACCCGGGACTTGAGCGCACGGCCGTGATCGGCCTCGAGCATTGCCAGCGCCATGTCGATTCCGCTGGTCACGCCGGCGGAAGTCCACAGCCTACCTGCATGCCGGTAGAGCGAGTTGGGATCCACCTGCACCCGGGGATAGGCCCTGGACAGCGCCTCTCGTCCGGACCAGTGGGTCGCCGCGGTATGGCCATCGAGCAGGCCCGCAGCGGCGAGCACAAATGCGCCGCTGCAGACCGAACCATAGCGCTCTGCGCTGCGCGCCGCGCCCTGCAGCAACGATCTGATCGCCGAGTCCTTGACCGCCCTCGCCAGGGGTTGGGCCTCTGCGCCGATGATCAGCACCGTGTCCCGGCTGCCGAAGCCAAGATCCGCCCCGCGGCAGCTGTCCACCGCGGTCGCGCAGCTGTGAATCACCCTGCCCCCGGCGGCGGATGCAATCACCACCTGGTACAGCGGCCGGGTGCGCGCAGCCCCGTCGGCCTCAGGCCCGCGCAGACGATTGGCTGCGGCGAACACCGCCGCAGGTCCGGCAAAGTCCAGCAGCGAAGCGCCGGAATAGGTCAGAAAAACGATTCGACGATGGGCATTCATTTGGCAGAATATAGTCTTAATTTGTCCATGCTGCCAAAGCGCCGTTGCCTAGTCTGAGTCATCCCACCAAGGAGATGACCATGAACCAGACCATCCACGTCGGCCTGCTGATCTACCCCGGAGTCACCCAGCTGGACGCCACCGGGCCCGCGCAGGTGCTCAGCCTGGTGCCAGGCGTGCAGATCCACCTGGTCTGGAAAGACCGCGCGCCGGTCGCCACCGACGCCGGTTTTTCCCTGTGTCCTACCGATGACCTGGCCGCTTGCCCGCCACTGGACGTACTTTGCGTGCCCGGCGGCATGGGTCAGCTGCCGTTGATGAACGATCCGCAGATTCTCGACTTTCTGCGGCGACAGGCCGAGAGCGCCCGCTATGTGACCTCGGTCTGCAGCGGTTCGCTGCTCCTCGGCGCAGCCGGGCTGCTGCACGGCTACCGCTCGGCCTGTCATTGGGCCTTTCGCGACCGGTTGAGTGACTTCGGGGCGATTCCGGTGGCCGAGCGCACGGTTCATGACCGCAACCGCATCTCCGGCGGCGGGGTGACTGCGGGCATCGATTTCGGGCTGTATCTGGCCGCGCGGCTGGCCGGCGAGGCAGTCGCCAGAAGCATCGAGCTGATTTTGGAATACGACCCCTGCCCGCCCTACGGTTGCGGAACCCCGGACAAGGCCGGCGCCGAGCTGAGCGCCGCAGTTGCGGCCAGATTGAGAGCCCCGCTGGATCCGGCCAGTCCATAGCGAACATGGGCACTCAGGGGGTCTTGGCGTGCGCTTTCACCGGACAACGTGAATGGCCGGGCGCCGATCCTGCTCGGGCGCCCGGCCACTCCGCACCAGCTGCCGCCCGTGCCAGCTCGGCGCGGACGGCATATCGATGGCTACTCGAAGGTGTCGCTGAAGACCGAATCGCGAGTGCCGAACACGGTAACCGTGCCGCGCGATAACGCGTTCACGCCCGCGCCGCGACCCGGCACCAGCGGCGCTGGAACGACCTCCTGCTCCAATTCGATCACCCCAGCCACCATGGTCTGGGTCACCGGGTCGTAGATCGAGTTTTCTGCCGAAACCAGCATGCCCACCTGGACCAGGGCAAAGAACTCGGCCGCCGTCAGTGGCTGCTGCTGATGATCACGGAAGACGGCTGCGGCGGTGTCGATGGTGATGCCGAAGATCTCCAGTTCCGGCTCGTTGATCGCGCTGACCGGACCGCGCAGGCGGGTATCACTCAGATCGGGGTTTCCGCGTTCGCGGACCCGGGTGGCGAACAGGGTGCCATCGCGATCCAGCAGCCCGCGGACTTCCACCTGAGTGGGTGCCGACAGACCGTTGACGATGCCATCCTCGTCGCGAGTTTGGGGAGTAAAGGCAACGCTGCTGCCCATGATCACGATGGAGTCTCCTGGGTTGACGTCGGCGGGATCCACGGGCGCCTCGAAGCGCACCTGGGCCTGTACAAAGCGAACTTCTGTGGCGGTGAGGGTTTGCGCCGCGCTGTCGTAGAAACCCTCCGCCTCGACCCGCACGCCCAGATCCAGATCATCCACGGTGCCGGCGCGATACTCGGTTTGTGCCGTGGTCAGCACGGTGATCCCCAACATGCTGAACTGCGCCGGCACCGGCATCGGGTCGGGGATCTCGGAGATGATTCCCTCCAGCGAGGCCACCACCGTCCCGGGCGGCGGATTGGTGAAGTTGGGGTCTTCGCATTCCAGCTGGTTGAGCTGACCCAGCACCGAGCCGGCGCTATATCCGGGATTTGGCAAGGCCTCCAGTTCGACGAATTGGCCGTCGGCCAGGTCTGGCACACAGCCCACCGGGCTTACCCCGCTGAAGTCCACCGCCTGGGCGCCAATGTTGAACAGATTTCCGCTCAGACCGCTGACTTGTCCAAACAGCTTCCAGTCAGCAGTGGGGTTGGTCTGCAGCGCAATCCGGGTGGCCACGATAATCCCGTCCACATCCAGAAAGCCGCTGACGTCGAGCAGATCATTGACTGCGAGATTGCTCAGGTCGTTGCCCGGAATCCCCTCCAGCACGGTCTCACCGGTCACTGTCAGCGGCTGATCGAGAACGCTCAAGGGGTCGGTCGCGGTGATCGGCCCGCGCACCAGATTGCGAAAATCGACGTTGTTGGCGACCCCTGAGGTGGCGTTGCCGTTTGCGCTGGAAACGGCGACCTGAGCGCTGAAGCCCGACCCGATCAACGCGGCCTGACTGGCGCTGATACTCTGACCGTCGAGGCTGAAAGTGGTCTGGGCGGTAATGTCGAAGGTTCGTTGACCGTTGACCGTGATCTGATCAATGGTCTGTGCCAGCAGCGGCGCGCTGCACAGCAGCGCCAGGCCCAGGGTCAGTCCCTGAGGCCAGGCGGGAAGGCGTTGTCGAAGTTGGCTAAGCATCGGTAGTGACTCCTGTCGCTCTAGGCGGAAAAGCCCACCGCGGTTGCGGTCAAGGCCCAGCGCTGCGAAAAGGGGTGACTCCAGCAGCGCACCACTACAGCCTAGAAAAGCCGGCAGCCCTGAGCGCGGCACTGGGTGAGATCACCCAGCACGACTGAGGGATTGCCGCGGAAAAAGGTGATCGCGGCCGCAGTTGGGCGTTTCGAATCGTGCTTTTTCAGGTCCGGCTGAGATGAAACACCCAGCGCGCGCTTGACAGGATTTGCCGCTGGGAACGCTAATCGACGCATGAACCAGGCTCAGCGAAATGTGATGGACAAGTCCGCCTTCATTCGATTCCCCCGGGCACAGGTGATCGCCGCACTGCTGCTGTCGGTGGCCATGCCGCTGGCCGCACAGACCGCGCTGCCGGCCAGCGCCGAGGTCGCGGCCGAAGTCGGCTATGCCTCTGCGGCAAACGGACCCTATGCGGTTGCCGGCGCACCCGGCGCGCAGCAGAACCGCGGCCGAGTGCTGGTCTACAGCTGCAGCGGACAGAGCTGCAGCGGTCCCGAGCAGATCACTGAAGCAGGCCTGTTGGCAGGTGCGCTGTACGGCAGCGCGGTGGCGCTCTCCGGGCAAAACCTCGCAGTCGGCGCGCCGGGCAGCGCCGGTGGAACGGTCTATCTGTATGTCAACAACGGCAGCAGCTGGCAGCTGCAGCAGGCAATCACCCCCGCCGACCCCGCCACCGGCGCCGCCTTTGGCAGCTCGGTGGATCTGCAGAATGACCGGGTGGTGGTCGGCGCACCGGGCGCCAGCGGCCGCGCCGGTGCGGTCTATGTGTTTGAGCGCAGCGCCGGCACCTGGACTCAAAGCGCTCGCTTGAGCGCGAGCGATGCCCAGGCCGGCGACGCGATGGGCGCCAGCGTCGCATTGAGCGGCGATACCGTGCTCGCCGGCGCACCGACCCGTTCAGGCTCGGGGGCCGGCAGCTTTGCCCAGGGTGCCGGCTATGTATTTGTTTTTAATGGATCCTGGGCACAGCAGGCCCAGCTAATCGCGCAGTTCGCCAAGAACGGCGCGCAGTTCGGCTACGCGGTCGATTTGGACGGCGATCGCGCCTTGCTGGGCGCGCCCGCGGCGGCCGCACGCAGCGGCGGCGCCTACGTATTCACCCGCACCGCGCAGACCTGGACCCAACAGGCCCAGCTCAGCTCGCCGGGCTCGGTTCCCGGCGACCGCTTTGGCTGGTCGCTGGCAATCGACGGCGATCAATTGCTGGTCGGTGCACCCTATGCCCTATTTGGTTGCGGCCAGGTCAGCGCCTTCGCCCGCGTCGGGGTCAGCTGGAATTGGCAGGACAGCATGCTCAATGCCCCCACCCTTGGCGGACTCGCCGGCTGGTCGGTGGCGCTGTCAGGCACCCGCAGCGTGGTTGGGGTACCCGGTTTCGACGGCGCGCCCAGCCACCAGGGCGTGGTCTACTGGCGTGACTCGGCAGACGCCGTGTTTGGCGGTGGATTCGAGGCGGACGAGCAGACACTCTGCGTGGCGCCCGCCGGCTGACCGGGTCTGGCCGTCCTGAGTTGATCCGGAAGCTTTCGCTCAGTCCAGCAGCCCGTGCTTCACCGCGTAGCGAATCAGCTCGGCAGTGTTGCGTGCGCCAAGCTTGTCCATCGAGCGAAAGCGGTGGTTCTCGGCGGTCTTGGTGCTGATGTTGAGGTGACGGGCGATCTCCTTGGTGGTCATGCCCTCGACGATCAGATGGAAGACCTCGCGCTCGCGCGCGGTGAGGTCGCGGTAGGGATCTTCAATGCGGCTGCCGGGTTGCTGGATCTGTTGCGCCAGCACCTGCGAGGCGTGAATACCGAAATAGCCGCGACCATTGGCCAGCGCGCGCACCGCACCCAGCAGCTCGTCGCTGGCGCTGTCCTTGAGCAAAAAGCCCGAGGCGCCCGCGCGCACCACGTGCAGCACATATTCCTCCTCGGTGTGCATGGTCAGCACCAGAATCCGGGTGTGATCAAGCTCCTTGCTCAGCCGCCGAATCACCTCGATGCCGTTCAATCGGGGCATCGAGATATCCAGCACGATCACGTCAGGCTCGGTCTGCAATGCGAGCTCCACGGCGCTCATGCCGTCGGCAGCCTGGCCGATCACTCGACAGTCCCCGCTGCTGTTGAGCAGGGCGACCAGCCCCTCGCGCAGAATGGTGTGATCGTCGGCAACCAGCACGCGTATGTTCTTCATCTTGATTCCGTCTCACTGACCAGGGGCAGTCGCACCCTCAGCTGCAGTCCCTCGCCTGGCTGGGAGGCCAGCGCCAGCTGCCCTCCGAACAGGCGCACGCGCTCGCGCATGCTGGCCAGACCGGTGCTTTCGCTCTGGCTGGACCGTGCCAGCGCCGCCTCCACATCGCAGCCTGCGCCATCGTCGACGATCAGCAGCTGCAGGCTGCTGCCGCGTTGACTGATGCGCACGACCACATTGTCGGCATGGGCGTGCTTGAGCGCGTTGGCCAGCGCCTCCTGCACCACGCGGAACAGCAGGGTCTTGAGGTCCCCATCCAATTCCTGGTCCAAGCGACCGACATCGACCTGGATGCTGCAGCCGCTGTCCTCGGCGCTGTGTCGGGCCAGCCACTGCAGCGCCGCCTCCAGCCCCAGATCATCGAGGATCTGCGGCCGCAGCAAGCGGGACAGCGCGCGAACCTCCTCGATCGCGGTTTCGCACAGCGACAGCGACTGCTGCAGTCGATGATCCTGGCATTCAGCCTGATCCTGCTCCATCCCCTGCAGTCGATGTCGCAGCGCAGTCAGATGCTGGCCGATGCCATCGTGAAGCTCACGCGCCAGCCGCCGCCGCTCGTCCTCCTGCACCCGCCAAACCGATCGCGCCAGCTGCTTGAAATGGTCCTCACCGGCCTGCAGCTGGGCAAACAAACGGTTCTGCTGCTCGGCCAGGCGCTGCAGTTCGCTGCGCATCTGCTGCTCGGGGTTCTCGATCGGCGGCAAGGGGATCGATGGGGTGCGCTTCATTGCACCCCCTCCAGCCCCAGCGTGCGCGCGTAATCCAGCAGCGCTGCGTGCCGCTCCGTCGGTGTTTCGCTCAAGAGTTCGGCCAGTGCGGTGCGCGCCCGCTCCCCAGCCTTGGCAGCATCGGCGACTTTTAGCCCGGGATTGCTGGCGGCGAGCTGGTGGATGGCGAAAGCGCGGGCGTATCGCGGCAATCGGGCCAGAAGCGCGTTGGCCTGCTGATAGCTGGCCCTGGCCTGGTCCCCCTGCAGCAGCGCCAGTTCGGTTTCGCGAATCCGCAGCTGCAGATTGACACTGGCATAGCGAACCAGCCCATCCTGCACCCGTGTGAGCTCGGCGCGGGCATCGGCGTCGCGCTTGAGCGCGTGCAGCGCCTGGGCCCGGATCAGCCTCGCCTGCAGTTCTGCAGCGTAGCTGCGCGCGTTGGCAGCCTGCTCGATCGCCGAGTCCGCAGCATCCAGCGCCGGTGCAAGCTCACCGCTGCCAAGCAGCACCGCCGCGCGGCGCCAGCTGAGTACCGTAGCCTGCTCCTGAACCTCGTCGCTGGACAATGCCGAGAGCGCCTCCCGCGCAACCGCCCAGTCGCCCAGATCGGCGGCGATCGCCACCTGCATCAGCTGCATCTCGACGACCCCGCGGGGATCACTTCGGCGCTGAAACTCGGCCATGGCGGTGCTGGTATTGCTCAACGCCTCACCGATCCGACCTTCCAGCCGATTCAGATCGGCCAGCGTTGCCAGACTAATGGCGCGCTCTTCCGCCATTTGCAGCGACTCCGCCGTGCGCTGACTCTCGCTCAACAGCTGGCGCGCCGTCGGCCAGTCGCCGCGGGCGATCTCGGCCAGCGCCAGACTTTGCTGTGCGTGCACGGCACCGGCGCGGTCATCGATTCCGGCAAAGGTTGCGGCTGACTGCTGCCAGTAGGTTTGCGCGTTGTCGAACTCGCCCAGCTGGTAGTAGGCAAAGCCGACATTGTTGAGACTCTCACCGACCGAGCGCTCATCGCCCAGACTCTGACGCAGACGAAGGCTGTCGCGGAAGGCGGCCAGGGCGGCGCGATAATCGCCGCGCTCCTCGGCCAAGGTTCCCTGGGCATTGGACAAATTCGCCAGCGCCAGCGAATCACCCAGGCCCCGAGTGATCTCCTGCGCCTCGGTCAGCGCACGCTCGGCCGGCTCAAACTGCCCCTGCATCGATAGCACCATCGCCAGATTCTGCAGGCTCACCGCCTCGCCGCGGGCCTCCCCCAGATCGTGGCGCTGGCTGATCGCCTGACGCAGCCGTTCGGCCGCGGCCTCCATCTGTCCCAGGCGCCGGTAGCCGACGCCAAGGGCGTGATTGACCTCGGCCTGCATGTGCCGGTCATCGAGTCGGTTGGCCAACACCTGGGCACGTACCAGATAGTCATCGACCGCCGACTTGGCATCCCCGGACTGGATCGAGTAGCGGCCCAGGCTGTACCAGGCGTCGACATTGCGCGGATCCTCGAGCACCAGCGACTGCAGGCCGCTGATGGCTGCCGCAAAATCGCCCTGCTCGGATTCGATCCGGGCCAGCAGCAAACGGGAGGGATGATCATTCGGCGCGGCGGCGACCACGTTGCTCACCAGTGCCTGCGCCGGCGCCAGTTCACCGAGCAGGGTCAGGGCCAGACCGCGGGCCCGCATCGACGCCGCCGTGTGCTGCTCGCCGAGGGCATCGCTGACCCGCTTGGCTTCGGCGCTGGCTTCACTGCTCATGCCGGCGCGGTCGAGCTGAAACAGCCGCAGCCAGGCCAGCGCGGGGTCGGCGTATTCAGGCGCCGCCTCACCGACCGGCGTTTCCCCGGCGCTCCAGCGACCTAGTGTCTGAATCGCACTGGCGTCGGGCCAGTCGAACGATTGCGGCGGCAGCTGCAATGCCAGATGCAGCTGTTCGCCCAGCGAGCGCAGCGCAGCAGGCACTTGATCCAATTCTTCGGCCCTCGCTTCTGATGACCATTGCGGGGTGTCGGACCCGCGGTTGGCCAGACGCATGCGCAACACCCAACCTTCACCCTGCCGGTGGACATCCCCCTCCAGCACCAGTCTGGCGTTCATCACCTCGAGCACCCGCGGGTGCTGGCGGTCGGCGGCCAGCGCATCGTAGTCCAGCTCCTTCAGCGCCCGGTCTACTCGCAGCGCATCGGCACTGCTGATCGCCGGATTCATGCTAAGGCGGTCAGCCAGCACCCAGCGGATTCCGGCGGCCAGGGCCTGGCTGTCCGCGTCGTCGTCGCTGGCCCAGGGCAGCGGCAGCAGATCCAGCTGGAGCGCCTGGGCCTGTTCGACGGTGACCGAGGGCGCTCCCCGCCAAGCTTGCCAACCCAGATAGCCAGACCCGGCGATGAGCATCACCATCGCCAGTCCGGCCAGCGCCCGAAAAGCTGCGCGGTCGGTCAGCGGCTGACCCGGCACCGCGCGACTGTCGATCGCCTGGACCACCTCCTCGGCGGTTTGAATCCGACGTGAGACCCGTAGCTCCAGCAGCCGGGCACACAGCTGCACCGCGAAGCGCGGCAATCCCGGACGCACGCTGTCGGCCGGAGGTGGATCGCGCACGATCCGCTGCACCAGCATCTCCGCCGGAGTGCCCTCGCGGAAAGGCAGCGTGCCGGTGAGCATCTCAAACAGGATCAGACCCAGCGCATACAAATCACTGCGCCCGTCCAGCGGCTCGGCCTTCGCCTGTTCCGGGGACAAATACTCCGGTGTACCGATCACCACCCCGCTGCCGGTGATGCCGGTCTCTCCGGCCGAACGGGCTACCCCGAAGTCGGTGATCTTGACGTCGCCGTGCTCGTCGACCAGCACATTGGCCGGCTTCAGATCGCGATGCACCACGTTGCTGCGATGGGCTGCGGCCAGACCCAGGGCCAGCTGGCGGGTCACCTGCAGCGCCCGCTCCGGGTCGAAAACCTTGTGCTCGACCAGCTCTCGCTCCAGCGAAGAACCGGCCACGTAGTCCATGCTGATCAGCCAGGCCTGCTCGTGCCGGACCAGATCATGGATCCGCACCACATGCGGACTGGACACCTGACGGGCCAGCAACAGCTCCTTGCGGAAGCGTTCGAAGGCATCGCTGCGGCTGGCCAGCTCCGGCCGCAGCAGCTTCAGCGCAACGTCAATATCGAGTTCGTTGTCGTGCGCCTGGTAAACCAGACCCATGCCGCCCATGCCGAGAATCCGATCCACCCGGAATCGACCACCCACCACTTCGCCAATGGTCAGCTCGCGCTGCGCCATCATCCCGGTCACCGTGGGCGCGATTTTCGTATCCGGCTGCAGATTGCGATGTCCGGCGCTCATGGCGAGCCCAATGCGGCACTTGAGACACGCCAGCTGGGCGCCGGCCGCACGCTGGCCCGTAGCTCGCCCGGACCAACCTCCAGCAGTGCCGACACTTCGGCCAGCTGCGCCTCCAGCTCCAGCGCCGAGATCACCTTGCCAGCATGATCCACCAGTGCTTCCAGCAGCTGTGCGTCCAGTTCGGTGTAGCTGCGCTGCTGCTCGTCGGTGTCGGCGTAGGCCACCCCCAGCACCCGTCCGTCACGCAGCAGCGGCAGTGCCGCCAGCGCCTGGATACCGCCGCTGATGACGCTGGCGCGATCGCGCAGCCAGGCCAGGTCGTGGCGGTCACTCATGTAGACCGGGCGCTGCTCGGCGATGACCCGCTCCACCGCTGACCGGCTGCCGTTGAAGCTGGCCTCGGTCAGCTGGTCAGGCGCGATGCCGTAGCAGGCGCGCACCCGCCAGTGGCCCTGATGGTCAACGCTGAGGAGGAATCCTCGTCTGGCCTCAGCCACTTCGACGATACCCTGCAGCAAGTCCGCAATCAGTCGCTGTGCCTCTACGCCATGACTCAGGCGAGAGTTCCAGGCCATCGAAGAGTGGCGCCGGCGCTCTAGCAGCGCCGCACCCTGCTGCTGATCCGCAAGTTCCTGAAAGACCAGCTGACAGTAGATGTCGCCGACCGCGAACCAGCTGCCGCAATTGATGTCGCGCGGCGCCGTCAACGCCTTGCCGTCTACCCGGGTACCGTTCTTCGAGCCCAAATCCTCGATCTGCCAGCGACGCTCTGCGAGCTGGCTCAGGCGCAGGTGCCTGCGTGACACCGAGTGATGGGCGATCACGACGTCGCAGCGCGGCTCGCGCCCCAGCACAAGCTCGCCGCCCGGATCCCGATCGGGCAGATCGATCAGCCGGACGGCGCTATCGGGGACATGGATACTGAGCGAGGCGGGCATCAGATCAGGTCTAGGGCACCCCGTTGAGGCGACCCAGCAGGAACTTCAGATGGGCGGACTGGGCGACAATCTCACCTTCCAGGTTGTCCAGATCGCGCGCGCTGCGCCAGCGGTTGGGCAGCACCGGCCCACCGAGCACACCGCAATGATCGAGCAGATCGTCCAGGCGCAAGATGGCCTCGGCGTAGTCGGCAACGTTGAAGGCAGCTTGGCTGACCGCGCGATCGCTGTCCAGCGTTGCGGCCGCAGTGGGCCCGATCGCCGCACTGGCAATCTGCGCCTGTAGCTGGGCATAGCCCGCAACCAGTTCCGCCGAGTAGTTCTGCACCGCCGTGGTCACCAGCACGAATTCCGAGAAGGTCCCGCCACAGCCCCGGGCGCGCACGCTGCCGGCACTCACCACGCCGGTGATGTCGGCGTAGCTGCCGCCGACCGGCGCCTTCATCAATCGGTACGGCGAAAACGGCACATAGGTGAGGTTGGTGGCGTCGAAATCGACGTCATAGTCGTCCTCGAAGGCCAGCCCGCAGGCCACCGGCGGCTCGATGGTGATCTTCAGCGGCAGCGCGGGATCGACCGCCTGATTGATCGGGTCCGGCAAGCGCGACTGCACATCGGCCAGTCCGGCCGCATCCAGCACCGCCACGCTGAAGCCTACGCAGGGCACGGTCAGGTTCTGCAGGCTCAGCGGATTGTCGGGGTCAACGTGAAATTCAAGATCAAAGCTCATCTCGTAGTTGGCGCCACCGCCGGGATTGGGCAGGCAAATGTCGGCCTTGAACTTGCGTCCGTCGACGATCTCGGTGGTGACCACGCAGGGTCCACCGGCCAGCGCCGGCGCCGCCGGCACCAGCAGGATCAGCATCAACAGGGTCAGAAGGACAAGGCGCATGGTGCTTCCTGCGATTGGTGTAGCTCCCGGCCGATGGTACTCAATGACCCGGCCGGGTGCGGACTCGAATACTGGCTATTGGCAGCTCACCCCGAGCAAGCCGTTGACCAGCCTCACGTAGCTGTAGGTCCCGCTCTCGCCTTCGTTGCTGGCCCAATCGAAGCTCAGCTCGGTGCAGGAGAGGAAGCGGAAGGTGGCGCTGCCCCAGGGAATGTACTGGACGTTGGCCGGGTTGAACTGGGTGCCGAAGCCGGTACCGGCGGTGATCTGCAGCGGTACCGTCACGCTGGTGGCGCCCGCCGGGAAGTCCACGTTGCCGATGATCCAGCGCTGCATTCCCTGGAAATAGGTGTACCAGCTGACGAACAGCACCCGGCGGTCGCCGACCTGACCGATCTCGATGAACAGCCCCTCGCCCGGACGCGCGGCGTCGTAATAGCTGCCGCTCAAGTTTCCGCTGGGGCTGCGGATCTGACCACCGGCCGGATACAGGCTGGGGTCGTAGGCCGCGACATTGACCATCACGTCCGGGGTCGGGCTGGTCTGTTCATAGGTGAAGACGAAGGCCAGATCGTCGTCAAAGGTGAAGTTGCCGTCGATCTCGCGGATCAGCGCCGAGGTGGTCGTGCTGATCGGACCACAAAGGGTCTGGGCCGCCGAGCCGCCGGCGTCGGTGCTGAGGTAGAAATCATCGCTGCGCACGCCGCCCTGGGTGATCTCCATGTCATTGGCACAGATCTGCGGGCTGCCGGCCAGCGGGGTGAAGGTCAGGATCAACTGGCCATCGTTGCCCGAGCACGGCCGCCGCCAGATCACCAGACGGAAGCGCTCTCCTGCGCCGCGCTGCACCTCGACACTGACGCTGGGTCCGCTGGGCATGCTCGGCAGCGGATTGGCCAGGCAACCCGGGGTGATCTCCTTGGGAGCCATGCCGTTGGCGGCATTGGCGGGACTGAACACAAATAGGCTGACGGTGATCAGCAACAAGATGCGCCAAACAAAGGGGTACATGGGGCTCCTTCCGCGACCGTCGCTGGGTCGCTGCTCGCAATGGGTCTGCGTAGATCTAAACACAGATGGACCCCGAAGCCGGGCCGATGGGTGTTTTCCCCCAGGCCGGCTGAGTGGGTCGCCCCGGCGACCCCACTTCAAGGAAGGATCAGCGCGTTGCCTGAGCGGTAGGCAGGAAACTCGGCCAGATTGACCCCACCTACCCACCCGTGGCAGCCGTTGACCTCGGCGGCATTGGCGCGGCCTTCCAGCACTCGACGCCCAAAACGGGTCAGTTCGACCAGACAATCCCGCATGCCTCGCTCGCTACCCAGGATGTGCAGCAGCGGTTCGCGCAGTGCGGTAGATCCCAGGGCCTTGAGCTGAGCGAAGAGCACGAGGTCTCCAACCTGATCAAGGCCGGCATCGAATGCGGCAACCTGCCCGATGATCCGCGTCGCTCTGGGTCCCTCGGACTCGGCTGCTCGCAGTAGCGCCCACTCGGTCCCGCTCAGGCCGCTGCGGACATCGGGATAACGCTGCACCAGCGCGGCCATCGCCTGATGGAGCACCTGACTTGGCGACTCCGCAGAGAGCAACTCAACCAAGGCCTCGGCACTGCGGCTGGTGTAGGCGCGCCAGGCGCGAAGGTAGTGACTGACGACCTCACGGCTCGGGTTCACCGGTGTGGGCATCCAGGCGCGAATTCGCGCCGGTGAAAGCGAGCCCAAGCTGGCGATGACTCCGTCCGCTCCGGCAACGAACTGAATGACCCGGAAGTGTGCTGGACTGGTTCCAGCCGCTGTCCTCAGCGACAGCACGCGGGCCAGCAGCAGTTGATCAGCGAGGCCGCAGCTGGCCCACGCGTAGATGGGCGGCGACTCGTCCGCATGGTTGAGCGCAGCAACGAAATCCCGCTCGGCGAACTTCAGAAAGTGAGGTGGATAGGTCTCACTCAAGGAGGTGAGAAAGCCGCCCCTGGCCCTCGCCCATTCGCGCCAATCCAGCGTCGCCGGTGCCGGGCCACAGTCGATGGGGTCGCGGTTGACGATGAGCTTGTCTCGATCGATCGAGATCGATTGAATCACACAGCCGGCCGCCGAGTCGCCGTGGATGAGATGCCAGCCGTCGAGCGGGGCCTTCAGATCGGCTGTCATGACTAAGGATCCTTCGAATCTGGAATGGTCTGTGTGATCCATTGCGCGAAGGAATCAAGGCGCGCCAGCAGGTCGTCGATGGATTCGCAGGGCCCGACTGCGGGATGCCGGGACATTCCGGTTGATCCATCCAGAACCTCGATGTCCAGACACTGGCCCTGGTCCCATGCGCAGATGGAGATGAAGTAGGCATCGCCGTCGAGTCGAAGTCCGCAAGAATTCCGCTCCCTTGTCGGCACCAGTGCGTCAGAAAACCGGGCTTTCAGCATGTCCTGGTTAGCGGCATACCACTGGCGCAGCGCGGAAGTTGCAGTCGGCGGCTTCAATTGAAGGACTCTCTATTCCCGGTGCGGTCACGCCCAGGAGTCTCGCCACCCGCTGCCAGCCACACAAGCCCCAAGATGCGCTATCGGCTCCGATCCGGATTCACCCGAGATAAGCAACGCCAGCCCTTGTTATTCCCCAATCGGCTCCCTACAATCGCCAACGCAAATACGAACGGTTCGCATTACTACTATCTATCGAGATTGGAGCCGAAGGAATGAAGGTACTGCCCTGGATTGGCGGCGCTGCCGCGTTGGCGGCGGCGATGAGCGCGCAGGCGGCGGAGACGCCGACGGTGGAG
>JAGRJL010000336.1 GCA_020442775.1 Lysobacterales bacterium
TCCGTCCAGATCCTTCGGGGCCGCCAGGGCAGCTTGCCGCGCCAGTACTGGATCATGACAAAGCCGGTCACCATCCCGCCCAGATGCGCAAAATGGGCAACCCCGCGACCGCTGCCGAATATCCCCAGGTAGAGCTCCATCGCGCCGAAGATCAGCACCAGATACTTGGCCTTCATCGGGATCGGCGGAATCACCAGCATCACCATGCGGTTAGGGAACATCATGCCGAAGCCCAGCAATACCGCGTAAACCCCGCCGGAGGCGCCGACCGTGGGATAGGGGGTGCCGCTCATCGCGGACACCAGCTGCTGGGCCAGGCCTGCGCCGACGATTCCGACCAGAAAGAAGGTGGCGTAGGGACCGGATCCCCACAGTCGCTCCAGGGCGCTGCCGAACATCCACACCGCGAACATGTTGAAGAACAGGTGGGTGGGACTGCCGTGCAGGAATCCATAGGTGAGCAGTTGCCAGGGTTCGAATCCGGGGATCGGCGCGCCCATCTGCTGGCTCAGCGCGGCGTTGCCGAAGGGCCATAGCGCGAAGGCCTGAACAAAGAGGTCGCCGTAAACGCCCTGCATCAGAAAAACCAGCACGTTGCTGATCAGCAGGGCCAGGGTCACCGGTGGCATCTGGTCATTCTCCTCACTGGTGCTCCGGTTGCTATCGCGCCGGCACCGAATCTCGAACGGCTGTGCGCGGTGTGGCGCTCAGCTTCCAATCTGGACCACCACTTTGCCACGAGCGCGCTTGGTTTCGAGAAAGCGCTGGCCATCGGCAACGTCGGCCATGGTCAGAATCCGGTCCAGCACCGGCTTCAGCTTGCCGCCGTTGACCCACCATGCCAGCTGTTCCAGATCTGCCGGCTTGGGTTTGACGATGATCAGCTTCGCCCGACATCGCCGCGACCAGGCACTGCTGATCTGGTCGCTCAGGATCTGTCGCGACGGTACCGTCGTGACATAGACGCCGCCGCGCTTCAGGCAGGTCCGCGCTGCGGCCAGGGAGCGATTGCCAAAGACGTCGAATATCACGTCGAAAGCGGAAGGCCTGCTCAAAGGCTCATCAACCCGATAATCCAGCACCACGTCCGCGCCCATCCGCTTGCACAGGGGGCGATTCGCTGCGCTGGACAAGGTCGTCACGTGCGCACCCAGCAGCTTGCCGATCTGTATTGCCACCAGTCCAAGGCCTCCGCTGGCGCCATTGATCAACAGTCGCTGACCCTCCCGGATTTCGGCCCGGTCACGCAGCGCCTGCAACGCGGTCAGCCCGACCAGCGGCAGCGCCGCTGCATGATTGAAATCCAGCCGATCAGGCATCACCGCCAGCTCGCTCGGCCTGGCGACCAATTGCTCGGCCACGCAACGGCCACGAAAGCCACCGAGCATGCCCCACACCCGGGTGCCGGGCGCCATCGCACCAGCCAACACCACGCCGGCGAAATCAAAGCCCACCCCCATCGGAAAACGCTTGCCGCTGAGCCAGCCGAACTTGCCCTTGCGCAGCAACACATCCTTGGGGTTGAGTGCGGCAGCGCGGACCTGTACCAACACTTCCGTAGCGCCGGCCACAGGATCGGTCACCGCTCTGAGCTTGAGGACACTGGGGTCGCCAAATTGATCGAATTCAACAGCTTGCATCGTGCCTCGGATCTGTGCGGCCAATCATCGGGCTACTTCGGAAACTTCAACCGTCCCTGCGGATCGAGTACTCCGCGGTGGTCCTCATCCTTAGCCTGCTCCCAGAGCTGTTCCTGTACGGTGAAATCCGTCTCTGCCAGGGTGTTGCCGGCGCTGGCGGCGAGGGCCTCCATCCGGCGAAAGCGGCGTTCATACTTGGCGTTGGTGCTGCGCAAAGCCGCCGAATAATCCAGCTTCAGGTGGCGGGCGATGTTCACCACCACAAATGCCACATCGCCCAACTCATCGCTGAGCCGCTCGCTGCTGCTGTTCGCAGCGATCTCCGCCCGCAACTCGGCAATTTCCTCACTGAGCTTGGCCAGCACGTTGTCTACCTGCGGCCAGTCGAAACCCTGCTGCGCTGCCCGCTTTTGCAGCTTCTGCGCACGCTGCGCCTCGGGCAGTCCTCGCGGCACATCATCGAGCGCGCTGTGGCTGCCGCGCGCCGCGCGTTCGGCCTGTTTCTGCGCCTCCCAGGCGCTGGTCTGCGCCTGTGCGGAATCAATTTGCGCGCTCCCGAAAACGTGCGGGTGGCGGCGGATCATCTTGTCGTTGATCGCGGCGACAACGTCGGCGAAATCAAAGGCGCCGCGCTCGCTGGCCATCTGCGCGTGAAACACTACCTGAAACAGCAAATCACCCAGTTCATCAACCAACTCGGGCATGCTGTCGCGCTCGATCGCGTCGGCCACCTCATAGGCCTCCTCGATGGTGTAGGGCGC
>JAGRJL010000337.1 GCA_020442775.1 Lysobacterales bacterium
CACAGAGCGCAGCATATTCTGGTGCACGGTCCTGGTTGTAGCGCTGCGTTTCGGGACTCACGGCTTTTCCTTCAGTTCGGGATGACGGCGAGGCCGCCCAACAACAACGCCCACAGACCCAACACTGCGAGGAAATTGATGGTGAATACCAAGCCGCGCAGACGCACGTTGGCGGTGCGGATCTGAACCGCGCTATGCAGGACTCGTCCGACCACGAATAGCCAGGCCAGACCGACCGCCAGCGGACTGATCGGCGGCTGCAGCATCAGCAGCACGCAGCCAAGGTGGAAAAACAGCGGCCATTCGAACTGATTGGAGAGATTGGCGCTGACCCGCGGTTCCAGATGCGCCCACGGATTGCTGCCGTCCAACCGCCGTCCCCAGCCCCACACTGCCGGCGCGCGAAACAGAGTCAGCAGCGCATAGAGCAGCGCCGTGATAGCCACATGCGCGGACATTGGCAGCAGCAATTCAATGGCCATCTAGCTGGCTGGACCTGGCTGAAGTGCACATCCGAGCTGGTCGGCTGTGGCCTGCAATTGGGCTGGGTCCATCTGATGGGCCACCGCATCCTCAACCAAATTCACCTCCTCGCGAATCACACCGTACTCCCCTTGGCTGGAAACCGCCCAGATCAGATAGCCGCAGTAGATGCGTGCGCCCGCGGCCTCCTGCTCGTAGTCGGCGGCGGCGTAGGTTCCCGGGCTGGGCGCATTGGGCGGATTGTCATACCAGGTGATCTTCTTGATCCGCCGGCCGCTGACCGGTCCGACCCGCGAAAGCAGATCGCGAGCGCTCTCGGTCCAGCGCTCCAGGTCCACCAGCGCCCGCATCGATGGTGCCAGCATGGCATGGGCCTTTTCGAAGTCGCCAGCGTCGCGCCGGGACAGGAACTGAAGGCTCAGTCGCTCCACCGCTTGGTCGTCGTGCGGCGCCAAGACGATCTCGTCGGCCGCGCTGGCCGCCACCGCAACTACGCAGGCCAGCCATTGCCGCAATTTCAGCTCTGTAGCGGCGGTGGGGGCCCCTGGCGCCGGCTCGATGGTCTCGAACTCGTAGCGGCCCCATTCAATCTGCTTTCCGGCACACAGCCTTTGCGCGGTTGGGAGCAGGCTTTGCTGCGCCAGCGCGACATCGGTGGTCTGGTCTGTCAGCAGATCCAAACGAAACTGATCCGCACCCAACTCGGTCACCTCCAGCGTCGGCTCGGCGAGCGCGGTAGCGCCGGCAGTGAACGCAAGGGCCATGATCCAGGCTGACTTCATCTTGACTCCCCGGGGCTTCGGCTGCGCGACGGTCCGGGTCTTCATGGTCGGCACCGTCGCAAGACGGCTAACGCTAGCGCGCACCCAGGGGTCACGCAATCGGGTTTTTTTCGATCACCCAACCGCCCTACTCGTGCAGTCCGCACTCCCGCTTCAGCCCAAAAAAGCGCGTGTCCTCGGCGCTCATGCCCTCGCCCAGCGGCACGGTGGTGTGGACATCGCCGATGGAAACATAGCCTTGCTCCCACAGCGGGTGATAGGGCAGATCGTGTTCGGCCAGGTACTGCCCGATCTGGCGATCGCTCCAATCAAAGATCGGATGCAGCTTGTAGCGGCCGTGATGGACGCTGAGCGGCGCGATGTGGGCGCGGCTGCTGGACTGACCGCGGCGCAGGCCAGCGATCCAGGTGCCGCAGTCCAGCTGATCGAGGGTCCGCTGCATCGGCTCGACCTTGTGCAGCCGGTTGTAGGCCGCTATTCCTTCCACGCCCTGATTCCACAGCTCGCCGTGACGAGCCAGATACCAGGCTGGAGTGCGCTCCGGACGGGCAATCACCAGGTTGAGCTTGAGCCGTTCCACCAGCTGATCGACGAAGCGGTAAGTTTCCGGGAACAGATAGCCGGTATCGACCAGAATCACCGGGATCTCCGGCCGCTGTTGCGTGACCATATGCAGCAGCGTGGCCGACTGCGCGCCGAAGCTGGAGCTGAGCACGATTTTTCCGGGCAGATGGTCCAGCGCCCAGGCGATCCGCGCTTGCGCGGTGGATTGGCTCAGGTGGGAATTCCAGCGCGCCAGGCATTCGCTGCCGATCTCGGCACTGAGCACCACTTCGGCACTGGAGTCGGCCAGCAGACTGGCGCAGGGCGTGAGCAGCGTCATCAGGCGGCTTCCTTGATGGGATGGGGGCTGAATCCGTGAACCAGACCGACTCGGCGGGTGAAGTCGCCGAAGGCCTCGCCGGGCTGGCGCTCGCCTGCCCAGCGCGCGAACAGAGCGTCCAGTTCGGCCAGCAGGGCCGCTTCGTTGACGCTTTCCCGATACAGCGCATTGAGCCGTTGGCCGACCCGGTCGCCGCCCAGCAGCAGGTTGTACAAGCCCGGCGCCTTGCCGATCAGCGCGATCTCGGCGACGTAGGGACGGGCGCAGCCGTTGGGACAGCCGGTGATGCGCAGGCTCAGCGCTTCGTTGGCGAGGCGATGCTTGCCTAGCAGCTGATCGATCTGCTGGCCCAGCGCCGGCAGCCAGCGCTCGCCCTCGGCCATCGCCAGCGGACACAGCGGCAGCGCCACGCAGGCCAGCGCATCGCGGCGCAGCGGCGACCAGGCCAGCGAATCGAGCACGCCATGGGCCTTTAGCAGTTGATCGACCCGCTCGCGATGTTCTGGCTCGATATCGGCGATCACCAGATTCTGATTCGGGGTGATCCGCAGGCGCCCGGGATGGATTTCCGCCAGCGCACGCAGTCCGCTGCGCGCGTTGATCCCGTCCAAATCCTGGACCCGACCGCCTTCGATCCGCACGGTCAGCTGCCAGCGCCCGTCGCTGGCCTGCTGCCA
>JAGRJL010000338.1 GCA_020442775.1 Lysobacterales bacterium
TACAACCGTGCCCTGGACGCGCAGCCGAACAACGTCGACCTGATCAACTGGCGCGGCAACATGCGCTTGCGCACCGGACATGTGGCCGGGGCCGCAGAGGATTTTCTGCGCTGTAGGGACCTGGAGCCTGCCTACGCCCCCTGTCGCGGCAATCTGGCCGGCGCCTGGGTGCTGCTTGGCGAGTTGAGCAAGGCGCGGGCACATGTGCTGGAATCGGCCGCGCAGGGCGCGGTGCTACCCTCGGTGGCCACTCTGTTGACGCTGCGCGCTTTGGACATGCGCGAGGCCTTCTATCTGGTCGGCAGCCGTTTGTCCGGGCTGCGCGGCTGGCACGCTTTTGACGAGCTATACGACGCGCTGGGAGACCCGCAGGCCGACCACAGTGTGCTGCGTGCGCGGCTGCAAAACCTGGGGCAGGCGCAGGGTTCGGACAACCAGCAGGTTCAAAGCATTCTGGTTGCGCTGGGTGATCACCGCCACGCCATTGCAAACTGGATCGTCTGGTTGCCCGCCTACGCGCGCTTTCGCCAGTCCGAGACCTTCAAGAACTACATCATCAACAGCGGGACCCTGCAGTCCTGGCAAGCCGATGGCTTCCCGCCGCAGTGTCGCTCCGTGGGTGATGATGATTTCAGCTGCGATTAAGCGGCGCAGCGCTTGAAGCATTGCTCACCGTCAGAACCGCGCACTTGATGTTGGCTGCATCGTTGTCGCGGCGGTCCTACCTTTGTCCCAGAGTCACGGTGCCGAACCGAATCCCTCGCGGACATAGCCTGCCGCCACCTTGTGGGCGCGCCGCTCACCGGTCACCGACAGCCAGGTCTGCACATCGTGACCCACACCTTCGTTCATGTAGGCACGCACCGCCACGCCGTCCTCGCGCAGCTTGCGCACGAACAGCTCCTGCTCCGCACGCGGGCTCTCGTATTCCCCGTAGATGTTGAAGGTCGGCGGCATGCCGGCCAGATCATCCACCCACAGCGGAGATCCGTAGCGGCTCCTGGCTTCCTCTGGACTTGCGAAATAGTGGCCCTTGCACTCTGTCCAAGACGATCCACTGCCATCCAGCGCGGCGTAGACCAGCAGCAGAAAGGCCAAGGGTTCAGCGGCAGCCTCATCCATCACCCGTACCGCGGTCGCCGCGGCCAGATGGGCACCCGCACTCTCCCCTGCCAGCGCCACCCGATTGCGATCGACGCCCAGTTCATCGGCATGGGCACGAACCCAGCCGATGGTCTCGAAGACGTCATCATGGGCAGCTGGATAGGGATGCTCCGGCGCGAGCCGATAGTCAGTTGCCACCACCACCGCGTGGCCCTCATGCGCCAGAAAGCGACTCACTTCATCGTGACTGTCCAGGCTCCCGGCCACCCAACAGGCGCCGTGCACATAGATCAACACCGGCTGCGGAGCGGTGCCGCCCGGGTCGTAGATTCGAATTTTTATGGATCGGCCGTCGAGTTGAATGCTGCGATCGGTGATGCTCGCCAGTTGGAACGACGACGTCTGCGGATTGAGCGATTCCACCTGCTCACGAAAAGCCTGGATGCTCTCGGGAGTCGAAAGCCAGGCATCCTGGGCGGCGAGTTTCGCGGTTGC
>JAGRJL010000339.1:0-2642 GCA_020442775.1 Lysobacterales bacterium
CCGGTAATCGTCGCCGGATCAGCGTAAAGCGCGTCATTGCTCATCGAGATCCAGTAGCCGCCGGAAGCCGCCACATCGCCCATCGAGATCACCACCGGCTTGCCGGCCGCGCGGGTCAGCTCCAGCTCGCGACGGATCTGCTCCGAGGCAAAGGCGCTGCCGCCGCCGGAATCCACCCGCAGCACCACCGCCTTGACCGCCGAATCCTCGCGAGCGGTGCGCACCAGCTCGGCGGTGGAAACCCCGCCGATGCTGCCCTGCGGCTGTTCGCCGTCGACAATGGTGCCCTCGGCGACGATCACGCCAACCACCGCATCACCGGGCATCAGCTGCTTGCTCTGGCGCTCGGCGTAGGTCACCACGCCGACCCGGCGCGCGCGCTTGGTCTGTGGATCCACCGAACCGCGTTCGGCCAACAGCTTCTCGAACTCGTCCTCGTTGAGCAGTTCATCGACCAGACCGCTGTCCAGCGCCAGCTTGGCCATGTCGCCGCCGCTGCTTTCCACCAGCTCCGGCAGCCGCTCGATCCAGCGGCTGATGAATCCGGGCTCGAGCTTGCGCGCCTCGCTGACGTCGGCCAGATAGATCTGCCACAAATCATCCAGCCAGGCCTGATCGGCCTCGCGCGCTGCCTCCGAAGGACCATTCAGCAGGTAGGGTTCCACCGCGCTCTTGTAGGTGCCGACGCGGAACACGTGGATGTCCACCTTGAGCTTGTCCAGCAGCGCGGCGTAGTAGCTGCGGTAGCGGCCGAGCCCCTGCAGCAGCACTCCGCCGTTGGGCGAAAGGTAGATCTTGTCGGCGTGCGCGGCCAGGTAATAGCCGCGCTGATCGAAGTAGTCGCCGTAGGCAATGATTTCCTTGCCCGCCTCGCGCACCTGCTTCATCGCCCGGCCGATCTCGCGCAGGGTCGCCAGACCTGCGCCGGCGAACTGTTCGGTGCGGACCACTACCAGATCGATATTGGGATCGCTCTTGGCCGCTTCCAGCGCGCGCAACACATCGCGCAGCTGCACTTCCAGGATCTCGTCGCCGGTCAGCTTGGCAATCACCCGATCACCCGGATCGGCTGAATACTGCTCGACGATCGCGCCCTTGGGCGCCAGCATCAGCGCGGTCCCGGGTTCGGTCTTTGGGGCGCCCCAGCCGAACAGCGCAAACACCACGAAGATGACGAACACCAGGAAGATGGCGTTAAACAGCCCTCTGCGGGTGCCGTCCACGATGCCCCAAAATCCGTTCCACAGCCGCCGCAGCGGACCCGGTTTCGCTTCACTCATACGATCAAAACTCCTGTCTACTGCGCACAAGTCTATCTGTCCGCGCTGCCGCTGACATCGGCCTGTGGTCACTGGTCGACCACGCACCGCCAACGCCCATCGATAGCAGCTTGCCGGTAAGGGCTATGTGGAGGCCCCACGCTGCTTGCCAAGTACCTGGGGGCGGCTCCATAGCAGGCGCCAGGCGCGGGTCAGCAGCATCAGCGCCGCCGCACTCAGGGCGAAGATGAACCCGATCCACAGTCCGCGCGGGCCCATGCCCTGCTCGAAGCCCAGCCACCAGGCGATCGGCATGCCGATCACCCAGTAGGCCAGCGCGGTCAGCAGCATCGGCACCCGGGTGTCCTTGACCCCGCGCAGGGCGCCCGCGGCAACCGCCTGCAGCCCGTCGGAAAGCTGGAAGATCGCGGCCAGTGCAATCAGCTGGGTCGCCAGGGCGATCACCTCAGGCTGGCCCGGCGCATACCAGCCGGCAATCGGCCGCGCCGCCAGCACCATCACGGTAAAACTCAGGGCCTGACAAATCAGGCACAGCAGCAGCGCCGCCAGCCCAGCCACCCGCAAGCCCTGGCGGTCGCCGCGGCCGCGCGCCTGACCCACACGCACGGTCACCGCCATCGCCAATCCCAGCGGCAGCATGAAGGCGATCGAGGCCACGCTGATCGCCACCTGATGGGCCGCCACCGGCAACGTGCCCAGCCGACCCATCAGCCAGCTGACCGCGATGAACATGCCGCCTTCCATCAGCAGCGCGAAGGCGATCGGCAAACCGATCTGCAGCAGGCCGCCGATCGCCTTCAGATCCGGGCCTTCCAGCTTCAGCAGCGGCCGCAGCCAGTGAAAGCGCGGTCGTTTGAGTACGTATATCAGCAGTCCGCCGAACTGGATCCAGGCCACTACCGCGGTCGCCAAACCGCAGCCATAGGCGCCCAGCGAGGGCATCCCGTAGCCACCGAAGATCAGCCAGCTGGCCAGCGGCAGCAGCAGCACCAGGCCAATCAGACCGAAGATCAGCGCCGGCAGGGTGTGACCGGTGCCCTCGCTGAAGCCGCGCAGCCCGTAGTAGAGCGCGAGCGCAGGCGCGCCCGGCGCAATCCCGTGCAGAAACTGCTGCGCCTGCGCGATGACGCCCGGCTGGACCCCGACCAGATTCAGCACCGGCGCCGCATGCCAGACCGCGAAAGCGGCGATCAGGCCCATGCTCAAGGCCAGCCAGAAGGCCTGACGCAGCAGCGCAGGGATGGTCTCGCGCTGCCCGCCGCCGATCAGCTGGGCTACCGAAGGCGAGATCGCCAGCAGGGTTCCGGCGATCGCCATGAAGGCCAGATTCCAGGTCGCCGCGCCGATCGCCACCCCGGCCAG
>JAGRJL010000339.1:2758-5620 GCA_020442775.1 Lysobacterales bacterium
CGAATTCGCCGGCGGCTGGGAAAGACCGGATTCACCGGCGCGCCGCCTGGCGGTCTTGGAGCGGCTCGCGCAGGCAGCAGCGATCCGGCGAACAGCACTGGCGAAGGCTGGCATGCATGAGGCGAGGGCGACCTGACCGCAGGGCCGCGTATCTTAGCCGTTCAACAACGCTACCATTGGGCCTTGCATCAAAGCGGATCGACGGCCAGCACGGCGATGAGTGAGCACGAGCGCAAGCAACCTGAAGGAACGGATTCGCCGGCAGTGGTCGGGCAACCGGTCGCCGAGGAGCCCTCCACGGCAGTTGCCCAGCCCGGCCCCGGGGTTCGCTGCAGCAATTGCGATGCGCCGCTGATGGGGCCCTTCTGCTACTCGTGCGGGCAGTCGCTGAAAACGCCGATCCGTGAACTGACCGGGCTGGCGGTCGACCTGTTCGAGTTCATCACCGACATCGACGGGCGCTTCGTCAAGTCGCTGGGCCTGCTCTACTTTCGCCCCGGACGGCTGAGCATGCGCTACCTGGAAGGTCAGCGAGTGCGCTTCATGCGCCCGCTGCGGATGTATCTGGGATTGAGCATCGTGCTGTTCCTCGCCGTGTCGCTGACCAACACGGTGCAGACCGAAGTGCACGTGGACGGTGGCAACGTCCAGATCACCGGTGTCGACGACGAGCCGGTGACCCCGATGACCCCGGAGGAGTTGGTTCGCGAGGCACAGGAGATCGAGAAGCTCGATCCCAGCAGCGCCGAATTTGCCCGCCGGATCAGTGCTCACGCGGCGCGTGCGGCGGCGCAGGGCGAACAGGCGATGCGCGAGGCACAGAAGCAGCTTCCGGCCGAGCTGCGTGACAAGCCCCAGGTCCGCTTCTTTGGCGATCAGGACTGGGACAAGGAAAGCAACCCTTTGGTGATCAGCTGGCTGCCGGATTCGGCCAATGAGGCGCTGAACGAACTGATCCAGCGCGGAGTCGATAACATTCGCAAGGTGGAAGATGATCCACAGCAGTTGATGGACGCCTTCCTCGACGTCTTGCCGCAGACCATGTTTGTGCTGCTGCCGCTATTTGCGCTGCTGCTCAAGCTGGTCTATCTGTTCAAGAAGCGGCTCTATGTGGAACACCTGATCGTGGCCCTGCACAGCCACAGCTTCCTGTTCCTATCTTTCATACTGCTGTGGGCGTTTGCCGAAGTAGGCTCACTGCTGCCGGCACTGGAAACGTTGATGACCTGGGTGATGATCGGCGTTGGCAGCTGGATACCGGTACATCTGTACCTGACCCAGAAGCGGGTCTACCGCCAGGGCTGGATCATGACCACGCTCAAGTACGTCTTTGTCGGCAATCTCTACCTGATCATGCTCAGCTTCGGCGCGTTGACCGCGCTGGTGATCAGTCTGGTGCGGCTGTAGTGATCACGGAGCTGAGCGGGGCGCGCTGATGCGGGTCGAACCCGCCTATTGGGAATCGTCGGCCAGAATCTCGCACAGCGGGTTGAGTACCCGGCGCCGGGCGCTGTAGCGGCCCAGAAAGTGCGCATCGGCCTTGGCCCGCATCGTCGGCGCATGTTCGGCCAGATAGCGGACCAGCGCTTCGTGGTTGCTTAAGCGATAGTGCACGACCAGACCGACTCGCTCCGGATCGGCGGTTTCGGCCTCGATCTCAAACACCTGAGCGCTGACAAAACCGGGCAGCGCCAGCAGTTCACGGACATGGCCGGCCAACCAGGCCCGGTAATCGGCAGCCAGCTCGATATCGATATCGATGGAGACTTCGTAAACGGTCAAGGCCCAATCTCGGATGCACGCAGGGAGCGAGACAATACCCAAAGCGCGCGCCACAGTCACAGGTTTTGGTCAAATTCTTCGGTCCCACCGGACCGCGCCGACCACCCGGCCGGCCACTTCGGCCACCTCAGCGGGACTTGCTGAGGCGCAGCTCGGCCAGATCCTGCGGCGGATTGAAGCGCTCCGCGCTGGCCTTGGCCCAGAACTCCCGGTATGGCGACAGATCCACTCCGCCGTTGAGCAGCGCGCCCTCGGCCAGCTGCGGATAATAGAAGGCATAGGCGCGAATCTCGCCAGTGGGCAGCCGATGCATGATGTGCTCCGGCCCCAGCTGGGCCGGGTTCTCCAGCCCGGCCGCGCCCAGCAGTTCGGCCAGCGCGTGCAGCGTGTTGTGATGGAACTGCTGCACCCGGGTCGCCTTGTCGGCCACATCCAGCGCCTTCTGCCGATCCGGATCCTGGGTCGCCACGCCGGTCGGACAGCGCCCGGTGTGGCAGTGCTGCGACTGGATGCAGCCCAGCGAGAACATGAAACCGCGGGCCAGATTGCACCAGTCCGCGCCCAGCGCCAGCGTGCGTGCCAGATCGAAGGCGCTGATCACCTTGCCTGCAGCGCCGATCCTGATCTGCTCACGCAGGCCGCAGCCAACCAGGGTGTTGTGGACCAGCAGCAGCGCTTCGCGCAGCGGCAGCCCAACGTTGTCGGCGAATTCCATCGGCGCGGCGCCGGTGCCGCCCTCGGCGCCGTCGACCACGATGAAATCGGGCAGCAGCTGGCTTTGCAGCATCGCCTTGGCGATCCCAAACCATTCCCAGGGATGGCCGATGGCCAGCTTGAATCCGACCGGCTTGCCTCCGGAGAGCTTGCGCAGCTGATCCAGAAACTGGAGCAGCTCCAGCGGCGTGGAGAAGGCGCTGTGCGCCGCCGGCGAGACGCAGTCCTGGCCCTGCGGCACCCCGCGGGCATGCGCGATTTCGGCGCTGACCTTGAGACCCGGCAGGATTCCGCCATGACCGGGCTTGGCGCCCTGGCTGAGCTTGACCTCGATCATCTTCACCCGCGGGTGATGGGCGCGCGCGG
>JAGRJL010000340.1 GCA_020442775.1 Lysobacterales bacterium
CCCAGGATCGGGAACTGGGCGCGCAGTTGTTCGATGAAGTCGGCTTGCTTGAGAACGGCGCTCACGCCTTTTCTCCTTGATTGAGGGCATCGATAGCCAGATCCACCCGCGGCTCGATTGCCGCGATCAGATCCGCGGGCAGGTCTTCGAGCGCATGGCGGCAGAAGGAGGCCATCAGCAGCTGACGGGCCTGCGCCTCGGGCAGTCCGCGTGAGCGCATGTAGAACAGGGCCTGGGGATCCAGCTGTCCGATCGCCGCACCGTGCGCGGCCTTGACCGCGTCGGCGTAGATTTCCAGCTCGGGCTTGGCGTCGATTTCTGCATGCGGCGAGAGCAGCAGGCTGGCGGTGTTCAGCGCCGCATCGCTGCCGTCGGCGCCGGCTTGAATCAGGATGCGGCCGTTGAACACCGCCCGCGAGCGATCGGCGGCGACCCCGCGCCAGCCCATTTGCGAGCGGGTATTGCCGAGTGCGTGGATCACTTCCAGCTGGGTGTCGGCGTGGCGCTTGCCGGCCATCGGTAGCAGACCGCGAGAGATCAGTTCGGCCTGCTCGCCGGCCAGGCGGAACTGCAGGTCGTGGCGGCTCCAGGCGCCGCCCAGCTCCAGGCTGTGGTGAATCAGGCGCGCGCCCGCGGCCAGATCGAACTCGCTGCGCACGATCAGATGATCCGGTGCGCCAGCCTCGACCAGCCGCAGCCAGTGCACCACAGCGCCTTCGCCCAGCGAGATCTGCTGCAGCAGATTGGCGAAGCTGCCCGACTGGTCACCGCGATAATGTTCGATCACGGTAAGATCGGCGCCCGCCGCTATCTGCACCTGCTGATGTCGATGGGGCAGGCTGGAATCCAGGTCAACTAGCGGATTGAGGTAGACCGGCTTGGTCGACCGTCCGCTCAAAGTCAGCAGCCGGCAGCCGCTGGCCCGCGCCAGCCACGCAAAGGCGCGTCCGGCACCCCGCGACTGATCCTCTGTCTGCGCCGGACCAGCTTCAAAGTCGGGCAGATCTGATTCGCCCGGGACCCGCATGGCCAGATCCGGGATCGGCGCCGCCTCGCCCCGATCGGCGGCTGGCCGAAGCGCCCGCGCCAGCAAGCGCAGTGGGGAATAACGCCAGCCCTCGGTGCGCGCGGCCGGCAAGCCGGCGGCTTCGGCGATGGCCAGCGCCCGGGCGGCGCCTTCATCGTTCGAATGAGCCAGCTGCGCCTGGATGCCGTCGCGCAGCTGGGTCCAAAGCTGATCACTCATGCACCGGCTCCGGCTTCGCTGAGCTGACGCTCCTTGACCCAGCCGTAGCCGTGCGCTTCCAACGCCAGGGCCAGCGACTTGTCACCGCTTTCGACGATCCGTCCGTCGGCCAGCACGTGCACGAAATCGGGCACGATGTAGTCGAGCAGCCGCTGGTAATGGGTGATCACCACAAAGGAGCGCTGCGCCGCACGCAGCGCGTTGACTCCGCCGGCCACCACCTTGAGGGCGTCGATGTCGAGGCCGGAATCG
>JAGRJL010000341.1 GCA_020442775.1 Lysobacterales bacterium
TGCTGTAGGGCTCGATGGTCAGCAGTTGGCTGGCGTGGTGCTGGTAGCTGGCCAGGTGGGTGGCGTAGGCCTTGGCCGAGGAGTCCGAATACAGCGCGGGCAGCTCGGTGCGGCCGTGGAAGGCACCCTTGACCGCGATCCGCTTGACCTTCTTGCCCGCATGGCGGCCGCCGGGGTCGGTGTGCAGCTTGGTATTCACGTCGGCGATGCGGCCGGCCAGGCTGACCGATTCGGAGCCGGAGTTCAGACACAGGAAGTGGGAGTAGGGGCAGCCGCCGACGGTGCGACCGATCTCGGCCCGCAGCGCGCGCTCCAGCTTCAGCTGGCTGACGTTGGGGGTCATCACGTTGGCCATCACGTGGGGACGGCTCATCGCTTCGATGACCGCATCCGGGCCGTGGCCCATGCCCAGCATGCCGTAACCGCCGTGATCCTGGATCACCGCACCCTTCAGGGTCACGATCCAGGAGCCGCGCGCGGCCAGCGAGACATAGGGATTGACCGAGTCGTCCGTGTAGAAATTGACGAAGCCAGCCTGAATCCGGGCCAGCTGATCGGCTTCGCTCAGCGCCATCAGTTCGGGCTCTTCGGCACACAGCTGTTCGAAAGCGGCGTGGGCCTCGGCTACTGCGCGAGACAGGTTCGGATCGATCGCTGCGAACCGCTCCAGCTGAGCCTGGTTGAGACCGACGGTGAGCGCCGGACCGCCGTGCTCGCGCATGGCCTTGAGTTGTTCAAACATTTGCATAGGGGTGACCTCCGTCGCGGCGCACGTCGGCGCCGTTCGTCGCAAAAAATCGGGATTGGCCCATATTATCACGCGTCCCGGGTCGGCGTCTGACCTCAATCTGACCTCAAATCGGGTCGTTCTTGCTACTGTTGCGCCCCCGATTTTCCAGGAGCTGTCTTGAGCGACGCGCAGCGCATTGACGAGTTTGATTTCGAGCTGCCGGCAGCGCTGATTGCTCAGGCCCCGCCGGCTCAGCGGCGCGATTCGAGGCTGCTGATCGCCGATCCTCTCGCGCAGTCCATGATCGACGGCCAGTTCGCCCAGTTGCCCAACCAACTGCAGCCCGGCGATCTGCTGGTGTTCAACGATACCCGGGTGATTCCGGCGCGAATCTTTGGCCGGCGCCCCAGCGGCGGCCGAGTGGAGCTGTTTCTGGAGCGGGTGATCGGCGAGCATCAGGCCCTGATGCAGTTGCGCGCAAGCAAGAAGCCCAGGGCCGGCGAGATCCTGGAAATCGACGGCGGTGCCCGACTGCGGATGGTTGAGCGTCAGGAAAGCTTCTTCCTGCTGGAGTCCCCGGACGAGGAAATTCTCGGCCTGCTCGACCGAGTCGGACATGTTCCGCTGCCGCCCTACATCGAACGCGATGATCAGCAGGATGATGCCGACCGCTATCAGACCGTCTATGCACGCGAACGCGGCGCGGTGGCCGCGCCGACCGCCGGCCTGCATTTCGATCAAGCAATGCTGGATGCGCTGGCGGCGTCGGGCGTTGAGCTGGGTTATCTGACTTTGCATGTGGGTGCAGGGACTTTCCAGAATCTGCGCGGCGAGACCGTCGATCAGATTCAGCTACATGCCGAACGCTATCGCATCAGCGAGGAACTGGCCGCGCGCATCGCGCTGGCCAGAACGGAAGGTCGCCGGGTGATCGCGGTCGGCACCACCTCGCTGCGCGCGTTGGAGAGTGCCGCCAGCGGCAGCGGTGCGGTATCGCCCGGCAGCGCCGAGACCTCACTGTTCATCTATCCCGGTGGCCCGCCGATTCAGGTCGTCGATGCGCTGCTGACCAACTTTCATCTGCCCAGGTCGTCGCTTCTGATGTTGATCAGCGCCTTTGCCGGTACCGACTTCGTCCGCCGCGCATACGCCCACGCGATCGCCCAGGGCTACCGCTTCTTTTCCTATGGTGATGCGATGTTCATTCCCCGCAAGTGCGCAGTCCACCCATGAGCCGCTTTCCCTTCACCCTGCTGGCGACCGATCAGCACGCGCGCCGCGGCACCCTGCAGTTGCCTCATGGGGCGGTGCAGACGCCCTGCTTCATGCCGGTCGGCACCTACGGATCGGTCAAGGGGATCACTCCGGCCGAGCTGCACGAACTGGGCGCGCAGGTGGTTCTGGGCAACACCTTTCATCTCTACCTGCGACCGGGGCTGGAGGTGATCGAGGCCCACGGTGGCCTCCATCAGTTCATCGGTTGGGATGGTCCGATGCTGACCGATTCCGGCGGCTTTCAGGTGTTCTCGCTGGCGCAGCGGCGCAAGATCAGCGAGGAGGGCGTGCACTTCGCCTCGCCGGTGGACGGCAGCAAGGTGTTCCTCAGCCCCGAGGAATCGATGCGGATCCAGCGAGTGCTGAACTCCGACGTGGTCATGATCTTCGATGAGTGCACCCCTTATCCGGCGACCTTCGAGCAGGCTCGCGACTCGATGCAGCTGTCGCTGCGCTGGGCCGAGCGCAGCAAGCGCGCCTTTGAGGGCAATCCCAATGCGCTGTTCGGCATCGTCCAGGGCGGCACCTTCGACGACTTGAGGACCGAATCCAGTCGCGCCCTGCAGCAGATCGGCTTTGATGGTTATGCGGTCGGTGGACTGGCGGTCGGCGAACCGGCCGAGGAGCGCGAGAGCACCCTGGAGCATACCTGCCCGCAGCTCCCGGCCGACCGTCCTCGCTACCTGATGGGCGTCGGACGTCCGGAAGATCTGGTCGAGTCGGTTGCTCGCGGTATCGACATGTTCGATTGCGTGATGCCAACCCGCCATGCGCGCAACGGTCATCTTTTCACCCACGCCGGATCGCTCAACATTCGCAACGCCAAGCATGCGCTGGATACTGGACCGATTGAAGAGGGCTGTGCCTGCTACACCTGCCGAAATTTCAGTCGTTCCTATCTGCGTCATCTGGATCGCTGTGGCGAGATGCTGGGTCCGCGCCTGGCGACCATTCACAACCTGCATTTCTATCTGCGCCTGATGGGGCGCATGCGGTCGGCGATCGAGCAGGGCCAGTTTGCTGATTTCCGGGCGGTTTTCTACGCTGATCTGGGGCGCGACCTGCCCTCCAGGATCGGTTGACTCCAAAACCCCAAGGGGCGCCGGCTGCGCCGGATCAGCGAACCGAAAAATCCAGGCGCCGGCTGCGTCCGTCATCGGCAATCGCCAACAGCCGGTGGCGGGCCACCCCCTGCAGCCTGAGCGCGAGACTCGCGCTGCCTCGGGTTTCTCCGATCACCTTGTTATCGAGCAGCCAGTAGATCGGTCCGTCGCTGCCCAGCGCACTGAGCTCCAGGCTGATCGGCTGGCCCGGCCCGCTGGCTGCCCGCAGCACGGAGCCGTCATTCAGCCCGCGGATCAACAGCTGCGCAGGCGCCAGCTGATCTGGCTCGCAGCCATCGGCCAGCGCCGGCAGGGTGGAGGCGCGCCGCTGCGCTGCGCTGAGCCAGGGCTCGGCGCGCAGGGGCCATCTGGCCAGCACGCGGCGCTCGGCGCGCGGGTTCATGCAGCTCTGGTTGAGGCGGCGCTGACGCTCGGGGTCGAACCAGTACTCAACCCGGGCCGCCTGCCAGCGATCCACATCCAGATCCGGCAGGGTTGGCGGCAGCTGTTGATCCAGCAGCCAGGCCTGGTGGCGCTGCTGACACAGCTGCGGCTGCTCCGGGTCGGGCGCCAGCCCCAGCGGCCAGCACACCTCGGCCTCACTGACGCTGTCGGGCTGGGTTACCGACTGCGCAACCGGCGGCAGGCTTTGCAGCACCTGGGCCAGCAGCGGCAGCGCGGTCACCGCGCCATATTCACCCGGCATCGGGGTGCCGTCCGGGCGCCCGATCCAGACCCCGATCACCAGGCCGCCGGAGATGCCGATCGCCCAGGTGTCGCGATAGCCGAAGCTGGTGCCGGTCTTCCAGGCCAGCCGGGTGCTGCGGCCGGGCAGGAACAACGCACCGCTGCCGGCGCTGAAGGGATCGCGCTCGAGGATCTGCCGGATGATCCAGGCGCTGCCCGGATAGAGCAACCGGCGTTCCTGTAGCGGCTGATCCGGCCCCAGTCGAGGACGCGCGCTGAGGCCATTGGCAGCCAGCGCGCGATAGGCGCCCACCAGTTCTTCAAGATTGGTCGCCGCGCCGCCGAGGATGATGCTCAGATTGGGTTCCGCGCCCGGCGGCAGCCGCAGCGTCAGTCCGGCATGGGCCAGCTTCGCGGCGAAGGCCGCCGGGCCGACTCGTTCGAGCAGATCCACCGCGGGCACATTCAGCGACAGCCGCAGCGCGTCGGCGGCACCTACCGGGCCCTGAAAACTGCCGCCAAAGTTGCTGGGGCGGTAGCCGCGCAGACTCCGCGGGGCGTCGACCAGCAGGCTTTCGCTGTGAATCAGGCCGCGCTCCAGCGCCAGTCCATAAAGAAAGGGCTTGAGCGTGGATCCCGGCGAGCGTGGCGCGATGACCATGTCCACATGGCCCAGACGCTGGGGGTCGGCGAAGCGCGCACTGCCCACGTAGACCCGGGTCAGCGCGCTCTCGGCTTCCAGCACCAGCACCGCTGCCGAGCTGCGCAGCGGCAGGCGGTCCATGTAGGCCGCGACCCGTTCCTCCACCGTGCGCTGCCATTCCAGTTCGATACTGCTCACCACCCGCTGCCGATCACTTTGGCCGGCCAGGCGGCGGGCCAGCAGCGGGGCGAACTGTGGGCTGGTCAGTCGCTGCGCCACTACCTGTTCGATCTGCGCCTGCTCCACTTCCGCCGCGCTCCAGACCGCGAGGCTGGCCATCCGCGCCAGGACCTTGTCGCGGGCAGCCTGGGCGCGCTGCGGGTGGCGGTCCGGGCGCAACCGGGAGGGCGCCTGTGGCAGCACTACCAGCAGCGCCGCCTCGGCCCGGCTGAGATCCGCAGCGGATTTGCCCAGGTAACTGCGCGCCGCCGCCTCCACCCCTTCGATGGGGCCACCAAAGGGGGCGTGGGCCAGATAGAGTTCCAGGATCTCGCGCTTGCTCAAGCGTGCTTCGATCTGCAGCGCGCGAACCATCTGCAGCAGCTTGCCGGCGTAGCTGTGCGGCAGATCTTCCACCAGTCGCGCGACCTGCATGGTCAGGGTGGACCCGCCGGAGACGATTTCGCCTTGGATCACCGCCTGTCCCAGCGCCCGGATCAGCGCCAGCGGATCGACCCCGGGGTGCAGGTAAAAGCGCCTGTCCTCATAGTTCAGCAGCGCCTGCAGGTAGTAGGGCGAGACTTCCTCGACCGCCACTGGCGTGCGCCAGACACCACGCTGATCGGCAAATGCGCGCAAGGTGCGGCCCTGGCCATCGACCACCACCTGAGCCGCGCGCTGTCTGGCAAAGGCCTCCAGCGGGGGCGGGAACAGGCGATCCAGGGCAAGCACCAGCACCAGCAGTGCCAGCGCTGCCCCCAGCCGGCGCCACCAGCGGCGCAACTTGCTGGCGCCGTGAGTTCCTTTCATTGACGGCAAGCGGCGATCTATTGCACCGATTCAACCGTGATGCTGGTCAGCGGTGACTTGCCGATTGCGCGGATCTGCGGCCGGTACATGTCCTCCGCCTGCGGTGGCGGCACCAGAAACTCGCCCGGTGACACTGCGCGCACCAGATAAACCAGCTCCACGCTGTTGCCGTTGTTCAGGTTGAGCGCCGCCACATAGCGGTCGTCGCGGAACTCCTCGAACTGCACCGGCCGGTAGCTGAGCCGGTCGGAGATGGATTCCCCGGCGATCACCAGCTCGCTCTGCTGGGTGCTGTCCATCAAGCCAGGGTTTTCCAGTTCCAGGCCCCCTGGCAGCAGATCTACCACGATCGCATCCGGAACGTCGCTCTGCGCCCGAACGCTCAGCAACACCGCCAGTCCATCGCCCTCGCGCAAACGCCCGCCGCTCCACGGCTTGCCCTTGAGGTCGAAATAGCTGCGGCTGATGCTGAGTCCCTCAATCACTTCCTCAGGGGCACGGGTCGCGGTTCCCACGCGCTCGTCGACCACGTACATCTGGGCGTCGGATTCTGGTGCGAAGCGCACCCCGGCGCGCAGCTGGGCCGCGCTCAGATCGCGACTGACCGCATCCTTCTCGACCAGATGCAGATCCAGATCAGCGCCGCTGATGCGCACGTCGAAATGCTTGGCCTGATCAGCAGAACCAGCCACCGCCAGTTTGATCAACGCGACCTGATCGTGGGTCGACAACCAGCGCTGGGCGTGAGAATCACGGGCCACGCTGAGCAGCTTGTCGTTGTGGCGCGACGGCAGTTGGCCGGCGGCAAGGGTCAGTGCCAGCTGTTCAGCCTGCTGGCCAACCGGCAGGCCGTAGCCATAGACCCCGTTGGCGGCAGCCGGCCACAGTTTGCCATCGAAACTGCGCGCGATTGCCGCGCGACCGTTGGACTCGTCGCCGGCACGGATCAGGGCCAGACCCAGTCGGGTCAGCGGCAAACCGCCCAGCGCCTTGTCGCCTTGCTTCTCGTAGATATTGCGCAGCGTGCCCAGCGGCGCCTGATCCACTCGGGCCAGCACCAGCGCGGCATGCCCGTTGAAGGCCAGTCGGGCGTGATTGGCCCGGTCTCCGTAGTAGCGCGACCAGGCCACCGCGCCGCCGGAAAGCAGCTCGGCCTTGAGCTTCTCCAGCGACTTCTGCAGCAGTTCGGGCGGCACGTTGAAACCGGCGTCCCGGGCGTCGAGCAGGAACTCGGTGACGTAGGGAGTGATTAGCGGGTCGTAGTAGTCACCGCTGGACCAGAACGCGAAGTGGCCAGAGGCCAGCTGCAGCGAACCGATCCGGTCGATTGCGTACTGGACGTTGCGCTGGCGCTTCTGCGCGCTGATTTCCGGCAGACCCAGCCGTTCGACCACCTCGGGAGAGGCGAGCAAATAAGCATAGGCCTTGGAGGTGGTCTGCTCGACGCAGCCGTAGGTGTATTCCTGCAGATACTTGATCGCTGACAGGGCCGGCACCGGCAGACGCGGGGTCATGGTGATTCGGGCGTTGACGCTGTCGGCGAACCAGTTCGCCGGTACCCCGGACGCGCGATAGGCCTCGCCCACCGGCAATACTTCGAAGCGGCTTTCACGATCGTTGGGCCAGCCCGGCCGAACCACCAGTTCGAATTCGTGCTCGACCTGCTCGCCACCGCCACTGGCGCTGACGATCACGCGGCCCACACCGACTCCGGCGGTGGCACGCAGCGGGAAGGACAGGGTTTCCCGACGGTCTTTGGCGACTTCCACGGCCGCACTCTCGCGCTCGACCGAGAGCGGGCCCTCGGTGCGCACGCTCAGAGCGAAGCGCTGGTCGCTGCCGGTGCCGTTGTCGACGTCAACGGTGAGACGGGCGCTGTCACCCGGCGCCATCACTCGCGGCGAACTGGCCTCGACCGTGATCGGCGCGCGCACCTTGGTTTCGCTGGCGGCGGCACCGTAGTGGTCGCCGCTGTAGACCAGCGCCGACACGCGCAGCGCACCGTTGAAGTCGGGTACCGCCAACTGAACGGTGGCACGGCCCTGGGCGTCCAGCGCCACCGGCTCGCTGGCCAGATCCACGGTCAGCACCTTGGCCGTCGGTCGGCGGGCTTGGGGCAGGCTGGTGATCAAGGCGGCATCACCGCCGTAGCGCAGACGCGCGCGCTGGCCGGCCAGGGCTTCAATCACCCGACCGTAGAGGTCGATTGCTTCGACCCCGTAGCGGCGCTTGGCGAAGAGCGCGGCGAAGGCATCCGGTAGCGCGAAGCGGGTGATGTTGAGAATCCCCTGATCGACCGCGACCACCCGCACCCAGGCCTGCTGTCCAGCCAGAGCGGGCGCGTTGACCTGCACCTCCAGCGGCATGCCTGGCTGCATTTGGGTAGGCGCAGTCAATTCCACTTCCACCGCACGGTCAGCGCGATCAAAGGGCAGGTGGACGATGCCCACCGCGCGCTTGGGGGTGATTCGCTCTACCGCCGATCCCGGTCGGAAGACCAGCGCAGTCATGTAGACGTCGTGGCGCTCCCATTCAGCAGGAATGGTCAGCGTGTGCTCGGTGGGGCCGTTGACCTGAAGCTGCTCCATCGCCAGCAGATGATCGGATTCCACCAGCAGCAGCGCGGGTCCATCGTGAGGCGAGGTGATGGTGAGCTTGACCTGATCGCCGGCTCGGTAGCGGGTCTGGTCCAGCGCCAGCTTGACCTTGTCCGGTCGCGCATCCAACCCCTGGTTGGGATCATCGAAACCCCAGCCTGCGACGAAGGCGTAGCGGGTCAGAGCGCCGCTCTCCGGGTCGCTCATCTCGACCCGGTAGTTGCCCCAGTCGAGGTCAAAGGCGACCTCAATCGCAGCCTCGCCGCCAATCTCCAGCTGGCGCCGCTCCTGCTCGACGAAGCGTTGGGTGAAGTCGGCCTGCCAGCCCAGATCGTCGTCGTAGCGCCAGTGGTAGTCGCGCTCCTCGCGAATCAGACGCACTTCGGTGGACACCGGCGGCAAGGTCTTGCCTTCGCTGTTCAATCGGCGCAGGTCGAACACCGCCCGGCGGTCGGCGCGCTGCTCCTCAAAACGCGGATGCAGCGCCAGCCAGCGATCATTGGGCCAGAGCACCCGGCTGAGCGCCCGCGAGACCGCGCGACCGCCGGTTTCGAACACCCGACCGACCACGCGCACGTCCACAGGTGCGCTGAGCCCTTCGGCGGGAACCTCCAGATCAGCGCTGGCGGTACCGTCCTGGCCGAGGCGGATATCCAGCAACTCGTTGATCTCGCCCTTGGGCCCTTCGATCAGGTCGCCGGCAAGGAATCCAGGCGCGTCGGCAAAGGGCGAACGGGCCGCGGCCAGCTGCACGCTGGCGGTGAAGCGATTGCCGGCGGCGGGTGCGCCATAGAGATAGTCCGCTTCGATCTGCAGCGGCAATGTCTGACCCGGAGTCAGTCTGGCTGCGTCGCTGTCGAGCACCAGCTTCAGTCGCTCTGGCAAAAACTCCTCGACCCGGAACGGGTAGCGGTGAGCCTTGGCGTTGCCGTCTGGGGTCAGCGACAGCTCCAGGCTCCAGCGCCCGGTCGGCACATCGGCCGACACCGCTCGCTGCCACTCATAGCTGCCGGAGGGGTCGGGCTTGAGCTGCTGGCGGGCATGGGCGCGACCATCGGGCTGGCGCAGGGTGGCGTACAGCGGTGGCGCGGCACTCAGCGCCCGCCCGTCGTAGTCACGGGCAAGGGCAAAAAAGCGCAGACTCTCACCAGGTCGGTACAGATCCCGGCTGGACCAGATGAACACGCTGAGATCGTCGGCCGGCGGGCCATCGACATCGAACTCCGACAGGTCCAGCGCCGGCTGCCCGAAATAGAGTACCGAGGCATCACTGCCGCTGCGGGCGACCAACACATGGTCGCGCTTGTGCTGATAGCTGAGGTTGGCGACCCCCTGGCCGTTGGTCCGCGCCTCCACAATCGTTCTGCCCTGACGGTCAATGATCGCCAGATTGACGTCGGAAAGCGGCTTTCCGGAGGCCAGTGAAGCGCTGTGAACCAGTAACTGGTCACGATACTGGCGGGTGTGCAGGCCGATGTCAGAGCGGAAGTAGTGAGTGGTCTGGTATTCGCCCTCGAAACTGCCGCTGGCCTTCATCACCGCAAAATAGACGCCGGGTCGTTCCAGCTCGCTCAGTTCGTGGACCGGCAGGTGATGCACGCCGCGCTGGTTGCGATCTTCGCTCAGGCTGAAGCGATTCATGTAGACCGGATCGGCCAGTTCGCGAATCTCGCGCAGGTCCCATTCCCAGCGCCGTCCCTGACGGGAATATTCAGCGAAGAAGCGATTGAGCCGGTCGTCACGCACCCGGAAAAACTCGACGTCGACTTCGGCCACATTGACCGCCAACACCGGTAGTCCGTCAGTGCCGCGTGCGGGAAGCACACTGCCTTCGCTGGCAAAGCCCACCGCCGGCGGGATGCTCACCGCCTCGATCTCGCGATCAATGCGCTGATCGAGGGTCTCGCCATCGGTGGCGACCAGGCCGGGCTCCAGGACTACGCTGTAGCGCTGCTCGGCGGTTACGTAAGGAAAGCGCAGGACGGTGCCGTCGTTGTCCAGCACCCAGGAGCCGTCGACTTCCTTGCCGTCGCCGTCACGCACCGACAGCAACTTGTCGAAATTCTGCGCCTGCGCCAGTGAACGGTTGAAGCGCAGGGTTAGTGAGGGACGGTCCTGGCGTCCTTCGCCATCGGCGGCGACCAGCGCGAAGTCATCGCTGACGACCGGAGTTTCCGGAACCACCGGCGGCGGCGTATCGGAACTTTCACATCCGCCAAGTAGAAACGCAAAGGCGCAAGAGAGGAAAAAGATTCGCAATCCGGTCATCGGGGCGCTCAATAGTGAGAATGCTGTCGCTGATTCTAGCGCCCGGTGTCCCCGATCCGGGGTCGAGTCCGTGTATCGGTCATGAAAAGAACAGCTTTTCCCGCGAATGCGAATGAATACCAGGGGTGCGGCAGCGCTACGCGGCTTGCAGTTACTGACAATCGGCGTGAAACTTTCGCTGTAAGGCCTTTTTGGCGTTGCGCTTTCTTCTTTTTTATGTCGCGGGAGCGATTCATGGTAGGGCACTGGACACTTTCGCTGAAGCACATCACTGCAGGGTTGGTGCTGGTTGCCGGAATGCTCGCATCCGTGTCCGCCAGTGCGGCACCGGAAGGCGTATCGGGCGACATTTCCCTGACTCTGGTGGGAAACCCGATGGTGGCGCCGGTGTCCTCAAGCGTTACCTACAGCGCCACCGTGAGCTACACCTCTGGTACGCCTGCCGATGCCACCGGGGTGCAGGTGACCTTCTTCTCGTCGGCCGGGATGGTTTTCCAGAGCTTCTCCGGGGCTGGCTGGAACTGCGTCCCCGGAACCGTGATTACCTGCCAGCTGGCAGTGGGAATACCAGTGGGCGGGTCATCGGCGCTCTCCCTGCAATACCAGATGCCGGCCACTCCGCAGACGGTGCAAATCCAGGGCAACGCCAGCTACGGTGGTGTCGAGACCAATCCGGCCAACAATACTGCGGCAGCGATGACCCAGGTAGTGCTGACCGGCGCCACGCTGGGGCTCAATTTCAACGGTTCCACAGCCAGCGCGACCACCGGCGATCCGGTCAGCTACACTGCCCAGGTCAGCAATTCGGGACCCGGATCAGCGACGTCGGTAACCCTCAACGGCACCCTTTCGGGGCCAATCACGGTCAGCGGATTCAGCGGGACCGGCTGGAGCTGTACCAGTACCAGCAGCAGCTACAGCTGCAATTTCGCCAATCCCATCCTGGCCGGCAACGCCAGTCCGATCCTGACCATCAATGCGGTGGCCGGACCTGGGGCTGGCACGGCGACGATCAGCGCTACCGCCGATTCGCCCGACGCGACTTCTCCCGTCACTCAGAATCGCAACCTGGCGGTGGCGGGAATTCCTCAGCTGCGCTTGATCAAGTCCGACAGCGTCGACCCGGTGCCGCTGGGGCAACGCTTCTTCTACAACCTGACCGTCTTCAATGACGGGTCTGCCGCGGCGAGCGGGATTTCGCTGAGCGACACCCTGCCTAGCCAGGTCTCGCTGGTGCTGGCCAGCGGGGCTGGCTGGAACTGCAGCGGCAGCAGCACCGTACTGTGCAGTTTCAGCGGCAGTCTGGCTCCGGGGAATTCAACTTCGGTGCGCATCGACGTCGATGCCCAGGAAGCCGGCGTGATCACCAACACCGCGACGGCCTCCCTCGCTGGCGGGGCAGGGGATTCCGACTCGGAAGCCACCACCATCATCGATCGACCAGCCCTGAGCTTTACCAAGTCCGCCGATCGCAATCAGGCGATTCTGGGTGAGAACATCGACTTCACCCTGAGCGTGCGCAACAACGGCAGCAGCGCAGTGAGCGGATTGCGTATCGTCGATCGGCTCCCGCCGAACCTCAGCTTCGTTGCCGCCAGCGGCAGCGGCTGGAGCTGCAGCAGCAGCGCCGGCAATGTGGTCTGCACCAGCGGTGGTCTGCAGGCTGGCGCTTCGTCCAGCGTGCTGCTGACGACGCTGGCAGCGGGTCCGGCAGGTACCGCCACCAACACTGCCACCCTCACTTTTGGCAGTGACGGGTCGGGTTTGAGCGCGTCTGCGTCGGTACTCTTGAGCGAACCCTCATCAGCGCCTGATCTGGTCCTGAGCAAGACCGACAGCGCAGATCCAGTGACCGTGGGCGCAGTCTTCAGCTACAGCCTGAATGTCACCAATCGCGGCGGTCCGGCGTCCAATCTGATGCTCAGCGATACCCTTCCCAACGGATTGAGCCTGGTCAGCGCCAGCGGCGCCGGCTGGAACTGCAACGGGGCACAAACCGTGGTCTGCAGCTTCCCGGGCACCCTGGACAATGGCGCGGCCAGCGAAGTGACGATCGCGGTGACCGCGCCGGGTGATCCGGCGGAGTTGTTCAACACCGCCACCGTGAGCGTTGCCAATGAGGCAAATCCGCAGGACAACAGCGACACCGAAGCGACCACCATCGTCAGTTCCGGTGGCGGCGGGGGCGTGGTTCGGGCTGATCTCGCCCTGACCGCCAGCGTCGATCCGGCCGCCGGCAACGTCGGTGATCTGGTGAGCTTCGTTCTCAACGCCAGCAACCTGGGGCCGGACAGCGCGACCAATGTTCGGGTAGGCGGCAGCACCGCCAGCGGACTGCAGTTGATTAGCGCTATGGCCGCCGGCTTTGACTGCAGCGTCGATGGCTCCAGCTTCAGCTGCGTGGGCGCGACGCTGGCATCAGGCGCCAACGCCAGCGTGGTGGTGGGCGCGCAAATTGACGGTGCACCGGGCAGCAGTGCGCTGCTGAGCGCCAACGTGAGCAGTACGGTCGCCGATCCGATCAGCGACAACAATCTGGCCCAGGCCAGCGTGAGCATTCTGGCCCCGACTGGCGCCGATCTGAGCCTGACCAAGAGCGACAGCGTTGATCCGGTGGATGCGGGTCAGCAGTTCAGCTACACGCTGACCGTGAGCAACCTTGGTCCAGCCAGCGCCACCGGCGTGCGCATCGTAGATCCGCTGCCCGCGGGTCTGACCCTGGTGTCTGCCAGCGCGCCGGGAATGAGCTGCAGCGGTGACCTCAGCGTCACCTGTCTTGCCAGCGGGTCTTTGCCGGTCGGCCAGAGTCTGGTCGCCACCCTGGTGGTGACTGCGCCCGACAGCGACGGCAGCATCGAGAACATCGCCGAGGTGTTCTCCACATCCACCGATCCCAACAGCAACAACAACCGCGGCAGTCAGACTACCACGGTGAATCGTCGCGACGAGCAGCAGCTGGGCGAAGAGCTGAACACCGCGGTGGTCAATGATCCCGTCGCCGCTGCCGCGGCGGGTCCGGTTGGGCAGATTTGCGCCAACCCCAGCGCCGACTTTGCTCGCGGGTGCGACATCCTCACTCGGGCCCTCGATGAGGGCCGTACCGACGACGTGGCCGAAGCGCTGCGCGCGATTTCGCCCAACGAGATCATCGCCCAGTCCGGTGCGATGCTGGAGCTGGCCAACACCCAGTTTTTCAACGTCGATGCTCGCCTGGCCGAGCTGCGCGGCGGCGGTGGTGGTTTCAGTCTGTCCGGGCTGACGGTGGTATCCGGCGGCAAGGCGATTCCCTTCAGCCTGTTCCGTGGTCTGCTCGACAGCGATGAACCGGAGGTCGGCGGCAGCGGCGACCTGATCAGTCCCTGGGGCTTCTTCGTCAACGGCACCATCAGCCAGGGCGATCAGAACCTCAGCTCTTCCGATCGCAACGCGCTGCTGGATTTCGACAGCTACGGGATCACTGCCGGCGTCGACTATCGGATCAACTACCGCGGCGTGGTCGGTGCGGCTCTGGGCTACACCAAGTTTGACTCAAACCTGACCGAGCGCGGCGAACTCTCAACCAGTGGGTTCACCATCACTGGCTATGGCTCCTACTATCTGACCGACAACTTCTACATGGATGCGCGGCTCAGCTACAACTGGGGCACTCTGGATCAGGATCGTCGGATCCGCTTCGGCAGCGGCCCGGATCTGGTTGATCTGCGTGCGCGCGGCAGCACCGACTCCACCCAGTTTGCCTTCGCTGCCGGGGCTGGCTATCACTACAACGCGGGCGGCTGGGTGATCACGCCGAACGGCTTCATCCGCTATGTCCGCAGCAATATCGACGGATTCGGCGAGAGCGGTGCCGGCGCCTTCAGCGCAATCTATGAGGACCAGGATCTGACCTCCTTCCAGGCCGGATTCGGATTACAGGTCACCAAGGCCTTCAGCGTCAGTTCTGGGGTGATTTCGCCTCAGTTTGATATCCAGTTTGTCCATGAAAGCAAGGCGGATGATCTGCTGGTACAGGCGCAACTCGCCGGCGCCGATCCCTCGGTGGTGTTCCAACTGGACGGTGATGAGCCGGATTCCAGCTTTGGCAACATCGGTCTGGGCTTTGTCTACGTGACCGCGAATGGGCGCCAGGCCTACGTTCAGTACCGAGAGAGCATCGGCAAGGACGGGTTGGACCGAGGTACGTTGAACCTCGGGGCGCGATTTGAATTTTGATCAAGGAGTAAACACATGAGCTCGCAATCACAGCCGTATCGCCTTCGAAGCTGGAGTCGGCAGTGCCTGATGAGCGCTGCTGCCGCGCTGGTGGCCATCGCCGGAACCGTTTCGTCTTCGTCGCTACATGCGGCAAAGCGGGTGGACAAGCCGCAGATCGACGAACTCTATGTGGTCGACTGTCTGCTGCCCGGTCAGGTTCGCCAGTTGGGCGGCAACTTCACCTATCTGTCCGCACGGCGCCCGATCAAGACCACCGCGCGTGACTGCGAGATTCGCGGCGGAGAGTACGTGGCCTTTGATCGCGCCAACTATGCGACTGCGCTGAAGACCTGGCTGCCCGCGGCACAGTCCGGCGATGCCGATGCAATGAACACCGTGGGCGAAATCTACGAGCAGGGTCTAGGGCTTGAGCCGGACTATGAACTCGCGGCGCAGTGGTTCAAGAAGGCCGCTGAGAAGGGTCATTCCAGTGCAATGATCAACCTCGGCACCATGTACGAGGCCGGTCGCGGTGTGCCACAGGACTCCACCGTGGCGATGAACTGGTATCGCAAGGCCTCCGGTCTGACGACCGGCAAGCTCGAGCTGGTCACCGAGGAAGAAGAGGCCCGGCGTCGAGCGCAGGAGCAGGAAAACATCGAGTTGCGCAACCAGGTGGGCCGATTGAAGGGCGAGTTGGATCAGGCCCGCTCCCAGCTCAACGAGCGCAAGGCGGCGCTGGAAAGCTCGAAGGCGCAGCTGGAGCAGGCGCGCAGCCAGCTGACCAAACTGGAGCGCGAATCGGCTGAGGGCAAGGCCGCAATGCAGCGTCTCACCCAGCTGGAGACTGAAGTCAGCCAACGCGAGCAGGCGGTCCGCAGCAGCGAGACCAACACCGATCAGCTGCTGGCGCAGCTGGGCATTGACGCCAGCCAGCGAGGCCCGGCGCCTGAGGGCACCGCGCCGCGTATCGATGTGATCTCACCCAAGCTCAAGACCACCCGCGCCGGGGTTCTGGCAGCACCGCTGTTTGGCAGCATGCCGAGCTATCAGGTGATCGGTCGGGTCTATCCAGCCGGTCAGATCAGCTCGCTGAAGGTCAACAACGTCGACCTGTTCGCCAAGGTAGATCCGGACGGCATCTTCACCGCGGACATTTCCCTGCCCGCTGCCGAGACGCCGGTGCGGATCGAGGCGGTCACCGCTGACGGCACCGAGGTCAGCGAGACCTTCATGATCACACAGCAGTCCAATGCGCCGGCCTTGGCCAAGCGAGTGACCTCGAAGATCTTCCAGCGCCGCATGCGCAAGGATCTGGGCAACTTCCACGCCGTGGTGATTGGCAACAACGCCTACAGCAACGGATTCGCGCCGCTCAACACCGCGGCGAATGATGCTCAGGAAGTCGGCAAGGTGCTGCGTACGCGCTACGGCTATCAGGTGACGGTGATTCAGAACGCCACCAAGCTGGACATGGTCTCCAAGCTGTCAGAGCTGTCGACTGAACTCAAGGCGGACGACAATCTGCTGATCTATTACGCCGGCCATGGGCAGATCGACGCCAAGAACAAGGGCTACTGGATTCCGGTGGATGGCAGTGTCGACGACCCGTCATCCTGGGTCAGCACCGAGATCATCAATGACTTCATCGGCGCGATGGAGGCCAAGCACGTGCTGGTGATCGCTGATTCCTGCTACTCGGGAATCCTGAGTGGCAGCGCGATCCGACCGATTCCGGCCGATGCGGCAGAGCAGGACCTGCTGTTCGTCTCCCGAGTCAAGGCGCGCACCGTGCTGACTTCCGGTGGGCTGCAGCCGGTGCTGGACGAAGGCGGAAACGGCCATTCGGTATTCGCTCAGGCCTTCCTGACCGCGCTCAACCAGAACGACACCCTGGTGGAAGGTTACCGCCTGTATCAGGACGTCGCCCAGCTGGTTACCCAGCGCTCGATGGTGCTCGGCCTGCCGCAAACCCCACAGTACACCGCGCTCAAGCACGTGGGGCACGAGGGTAGCGAGTTCTTCTTCATTCCGAAGGAAGCGTAGCGTCGGAAGGCGGTTTCGTGGATCAGAGATTGGGCCCGCTAGGGCCCTTTCTCTTTCTGGGCCCAGGGAATAGCGACTAGGGAATAGGGCCCAGTGCCCAGGGCCCAGTGCCCAGGCGGCAGGGGTTACGGCAGCATCGTTTCTCTGCTCCGATCCGACCGTTCGAAAAGAAGGTGCCGCGCAGAGCAGGATGCTGTTCTGATTTGACTTTGTGCTATCTGGACGACGCCGAAGTCGCGAGATGTTAGGTCCTGGGCCCTCTGCCCTGGGCCCTTTGCCCTCAGCACCTACCCCTCCCCAACCATCCCGCTGGGCAATTGCATCGTGATGCAGTGCAGACTGCCGTTCTGCTCGATGAGCGGACGACAGGGAACCGGTACGACGGTGTGCGCGGGGAAGGCCTCGGCGAGGACTTCGGCGGCTGCGCGGTCGCTGGCGACGCCGTAACCGGGCATCAGCACCGCGCCGTTGGTGATCAGGAAGTTGGCGTAGGAAGCCGCCAGCCGGCGACCATCCGCGGCGTGAATGGGCGGTGCCCAGGGCAGGGCGAACAGCTGGTAGGGCTGGTCGTCACGGGTGCGCAGCGCAGCCAGTTCGGCCGCCATCGCCTGCAGTTCGGCGTAGTGGCTGTCCTGCGGATCGTCGCAGCCCTGGTAGATGATGCGATCGCGGCCGGCGAAGCGCGCGAGGGTGTCGATGTGGGCGTCGGTGTCGTCGCCCTCCAGCGCGCCGTGCTCCAGCGCGAACACCCGATCACAGCCCAGCGCGTCGGCCAGCGTGGCCTGCAGTTGCGCTTCGCTGAGGCTGCCGTGGCGCTGCCGCAGGCAGCGCCAGGTGGTCAGCAAGGTGCCGCGTCCATCGGTTTCGATCGCGCCGCCCTCGACCGCGAAGTCGATGCGTCGGTGGGCGAGGTGCTGAAACATCGGCAGTGCCCAAAGCTTTTCGATCAGCTGGTCGTCGGTGCTGGCCTCGAACTTGCCGCCCCAGCCGGTGAAGCGAAAATCCACCCAGACCGGCTGGGATTCGTCGAACAGCGAAATCGGACCCGAATCGCGCAACCAGGTGTCGTGATAGGGCACCTCCAGCAGACGCAGGCGCCCGGGCGTGATTCTGGACGCCAGTGCAGTTCGCGCCTCGCGCCCAATCTGGTCATTGGCCACCAGCAGCAGAACCTTGACGTGCGGCTGCAGCGAGGAAATCAGCGCGGTGTAACAGGCCCGTACCTGATCGAGGTTTTCAGCCCAGTCAGTGCCTTCATGCGGCCAGGCCAGCAGCACGGCATCCTGTGCTGCCCACTCGGCAGGCCAGCGGATCACTGTTGCTCGGAGACCGGTCGAGGGCCGATTTCCTGCGGCGCCGACTTGCGCATCACGGTGTCGATCACGTGGCTGTGCTCAAAGTAGACCGAAAAGGCCGGGTACTCCCAGCGAGTGATCGGCGGCTGGCCGACCGCCGCGTAGGCCTTCTCCGGTTCACCATACTGACTGCGAACGGTGTCCATGGTGGATCCACGACGCGGCATCGCAGCGCTGTCGCTGCGCTGCACCCGCTCAATCAGCAGGGTATCGGCCAGGGCTGGTGCGGTGATCAACAGGCCCAACAGACAGCTTGCGATCAGGTGGCTTCTCATAACGCCTCCACTCCATGCGGCAAACCAGCATCGTACATCAAGGCGAATGTGACGGAATGGCTTTCGTCCGCAAATTTGCCCGCGTGAGCGTCGTTCGCCAGATTCTGTGGCGAGGTACTCGTTCCCGTGGCGAAGAGCTCAGTTCCTGTAGCCAGTTCCAGTAGCTCAAGAGCAGTTCCAGTAGCCAGGAAAGCCAGAGCCAGAGCCAGGATCTCCGAGACCCCGCTGTTTACTGGCCACTGGAACTGGCTGCTGGTACTGCTTCTAGGAACTGGCTACTGGACCTAGCGCACTTGAATCAATTCCAGCTGCAAACCACCTTGCCGCAATTGCCCGATTCCATCAGATCAAAGCCGCGCTGGAAGTCGTCGATCTCCACCTGGTGGGTGAGCACCTTCTGCAGCGGGAAACCGGTGAGCAGCATCTGGGTCATCTTGTACCAGGTCTCGTACATCCGGCGGCCGTAGATGCCGTGAATCACCAGTCCCTTGAAGATCACGTTGTCCCAGTCGATCCCGGCACCCTGGGGCAGCAGCCCCAGCAGCGCAATCTTGCCGCCGTGGTACATGCTTTTCAGCATGTCGTTGAAGGCCTGCGGGTTGCCGCTCATCTCCATCCCGACGTCGAAACCCTGCAGGTGCAGCTCACTCATCACGTCCCCCAGCGACTGCTTGGAAACGTTGACTACCCGAGTCGCGCCCATGTCGGCGGCCAGCTTGAGGCGGTAATCGTTGACATCGGTGACCACCACGTTGCGCGCTCCAACGTGCTTGGCAATGCCGGCGGCGATGATCCCAATCGGGCCGGCGCCGGTAATCAGCACGTCTTCGCCGATCAGGTCAAATTCCAGCGCGCAGTGAGCGGCGTTGCCATAGGGGTCAAAAAAGGCCGCCAGCTCCGATGGAATCTGGTCGGGTATCGGCCACAGATTGCTGGCCGGCACCGAGATGTACTCGGCGAAGGCGCCATCGCGATTGACCCCGATGCCGGTGGTGTTGGGACACAGATGCGGTCGGCCAGCACGACAGTTGCGGCAGACCCCACAGACGATATGGCCTTCGGCCGAAACCCGCTGACCCAGCTGGTAGCCATGCACGGCCGCACCCAGTTCGACGATCTTGCCGACAAACTCATGTCCGATCACCAGTCCGGGCTTGATCGTCCGCTGTGACCAGGCGTCCCACTTGTAGATGTGCAGGTCGGTTCCGCAGATCGCGGTTTTCTCCAGCTTGACCAGCACGTCGTTTGGACCAATTTCCGGAATCGGCACCTGCTCCATCCAGATACCCTTTTCGGCGTTGCGCTTGACCAGGGCTTTCATCATCTCGGGCATCGGGATCGAATCCTTGAAACAGGGTTGAGCCGGCCATTTTACGCCTTTCCAGCTGAAGCTCGGCATGCCGCAGAGCGGTTCCCGGTAGCCGATTGCCGCCGCTGCGCAGCGGCGCGTCTACTTCAGTGCGCAATCGCAGGCGAGTCTGGCGAGGCTGTGCGCGTTAGTATCCAGTCTTCGGATCAGCGTGGCCGCCGGGACCGCGGGAGACGCGACGCTGAACGGCACTATTGCCTGCTCTGGACGCGCAACACGGAGGGTCGACGTGCCACTGTTGAAGTGTATTAATGCCGAGCAGGCGGGCGCTTTCTTCGATCTGGTGCAGAGCGGGGTCATCGGGCGCGAGCCCAGCAATGTCTATTGTCTGGATCAGGAAACCATCTCCAGGCGGCACGCCGAGGTGCTGATCAGCGGCGACGGTGTGGAACTGCGCGATCTGGGCAGCGCCAACGGCACCTACGTCAACGGCAGACGGATCGACGACCGCGCCAATCTGCTCTCCCACGGCGACCAGATCTACGTTGGCGCAATGCTGTTTGAGTATCGCGAGCAAAGCTCGATTGAGGACGATGACACCCTGGACCGGCCGATGATCGGTCGCGGCTCGCGCTCGATCACGGTGGCGGCCGGAAGCCTGCTGGATCAGCAGATGGCGCTGGCCCGGTCGGCGCAGCGTAGACTGGTGATGTCCGATCCGGCGCCGGTTCCCGGATACAAGATCGCGCATCACTTCGAACCAGCTACTGGGGTCGGCGGCGATTTTGCGATCCAGCACCCACTGCCGGATGGTCGACTGCTGCTGGTGCTGGGAGACGTTTGCGGCAAGGGCCTGCCGGCCTCGGTCTACATGGCCTATGTTTGCGGGGTGCTGGCCGGACTGGATCCGGAGCTGCCGCCTACTGCATTGATGAAGGGCCTGAATCGGGCGCTGGTCGAGGTGCTGGAGCCGGGCATGTTTGTGACCGCACAGGCGCTGTGTCTGGATCCGGATAATCACCGCGCCGACGTGATCTCGGCCGGGCATCACCCGCCGATGCTGGTGGCGGACGATGGCAAGGCCCGCCAGCTCAGTTTCGACACCGGGCTGGCCCTGGGGCTGACCCATGACATCACGCTGGGTGGCACCCGGGTCGAGCTCAAATCGCGTGAGATCCTGATTTTCAGCTCTGACGGCCTCGACGAAGCGGTCGGTTCTGATGGCGACTATCTGGGTGTCCACCGCTGCGTAGAGGCGGCAACTGGCGCCGCCGGAGCGCTGGATGCGGTGCGTCGACTCAGCCGCCTGGTCGATGGCCATGTGGGCAACGCCGACGCCAGCGATGATCTGACCCTGCTGGCGATAGAGCGAGCCGAGTCCTAGTCACCGCCCGCCGGAAGCCGAATCCCTGGGGTCAGGGTGCGCAAAGTGGCTTGGCCTGATCGGTCCCGACGATCACGAAGCGAGTGATGTTCTTGGTCTGAGTCACCCCATCCAGGGTGTACTGGAAGACGCCGTTCTCGCCGTCGGTGAAATGCAAGCTCGCGCTGCCCACCACCGGGACCGGGAAGCTTGTCGCGGGTCCGCCGATCTGTGCCAGCGGGATCCCGCCGGCAGGGCGCTGCAGTGCGCCGCTGTAGCTGCCGTCGGTCTGAAGGACCAGACTGGAGGCGCTGATCCACTGATCGCGACCGCCCTGGCCGTAGGTGTACCAGAGGGCGAAGATGGTGTCCCCCTGGTGCGCCAGGGTGAGCCCCCAGCCGGCTTCAGCGGGATTCCACCACAGGTCGGAATAGTTGCTGGCGCTGGCACGCGACGCGGTGGTGCCGACACAGATGGGCGGATTGGCGCTGAACTGGAACCGCTGCAGCTGCCGGGATTGGGTGACGCCATTGAGCGTGTAGTTCAGGTTCAACCCGCCGTCGCCGGCAAAGCTCATCTGCGCAACGCCAATCTGGGTGATTGAGGTAAATGCCTGCATGCCGTTGATACTGGCAAAGGGGGTGCCAGCGACTCGATAGATCGGGCCGGCGAAATTGCCGTCTTCCTGGGAGCTGGCCTCAACTGTCAGAAACATGACCTTCCCATCGTCGGCATAGCTGTACCAGGTGCCGTACAGCAGTTCGCCCTGGTGCTGCAGATTGAAGCCCCAGCCCGGCTGGTCAGGGTTCCAATAGATGTAGCTGTAGTTGACGCTGCCGCCCGGCGAGCCATCATTGGGCGGAGTCAGCTCAACGGCATAGACATCGGCAACCCCGTTGGTGTCATTTGGGGTCAGGTTGCTGGCCTCGGAGGTAAAGGTCACGGTATTCCCATCGGCCGAGATCTCCGGTTCGCTGCTGGCGCCATTTGGTTCGGCGCCATCGGTAGTCGGCGCCATCCGAATGACTTGGCCGGTCAAGAACGACTTGACCAACACATCGGTGACCCCGTTTCCGTCGCTTTCGATCAAATTGGTGGCGTCAGTTTCGAAGGTGATCGAGAGGCCATCATCGGAGATGCTGGGATGCCTGCTGGATCCGTTCCCAAAACCAAGATTGCCGGTGGATACCGGAATCAGTGAGATGACCTCATCGCCTTCCAGTTCAAATCGGAAAATGTCGCTGGCATTGTTGGTGTCACCGGCGACCAGATTGTTGGCGGTGGACTCGAAAACGCCAAATCGGCGGTCCGGCGTCAGGCGAACGTTGATGCTGTCGCCGTTGCCCAGCTCGCCAGTGCTGAGGTTGCGGCTGATGTAGAACCCGCTTCTGCCCAATCCGCTGCTTCTGGCTGCCACGACCTGTAGAAACGGGCCCATTTTCGCCGCTGGCTGGGCGCCGACCGGGACCGAGGTCAGATTGGTCGCCTGGGTGGAGAAGGCGATGGTTTGTCCGTCTGCCGACGCCCACGGCGCAACACTGATGCCATTGGCGGGCTCTCCGTTGCTGCCGACGCTGATCAAGCGAACGTCGCCGGTGATCAGATCCTTGACGAAAATGTCTGACGTCGAACCATTGCCATCGACGCCACTGAGCAAATTGGTGGCCTGGGAGTCGAAGATCGCCAAATTCCCCGGCCCCGCCAGTTGTACGTTGGCGGACGGCGCATTGCCGATCGCACCGCTGGCTGCGCTGCTGACGATCAAACCTTGCCCCGCCAATACGGCATAGATCTGCCCGGACGAACCGGTGAAAGCGATTCTTTCGCCGTTGTCGGAGATGGCGGGGTTGTCGAAGTCTTCTACTGCGCCGCCATTGACTGCCGCGATGGCTGCGCTGATTCTGGTGGTTACCCCGCTTGCCGGATCCCGGGTAAACACATCCCGGGTGCTGTTGGGATCGTTGTCCAGGTTTCCGGCATCGGAGGAAAAACCGATCCTGGCGTTGTTGCGGGCGACCACGCTCTTGCCACTGCGTGCGTCGGCGGCGACGCCGCTGGTGGAGGTGCTTTGCAAGATCACCGCTGAGGTGACGTATCCGACTGCGCCGTTGCCCAGCTGCCCACTGTAGTTCCATCCCCAGCACTCGATCGTACCGCTGGTGAGCAGCGCACAGCTGTGGAATCCGCCTGCGCTGACTTCGATGGCAGCGGAAATGCCAGCGACCTCAACGGGTGCCAGGCTGTCGGCCGTGCTACCGGTGCCCAGGCGTCCACTGTTGCCTTCCCCCCAACACATGACCCGGCCGCCGGTCACCGCGCAAGTGTGCTCTATCCCTGCCTCCAGCGAGCTCACCCCGCTAAGCCCGATGACCTCTACCGGTGTGGAGCTGTCAGTATTTTGACCATTGCCCAATTGCCCGGACCCATTCCAACCCCAGCACTTGACCGCACCGCCGGCGACTACCGCGCAGGTGTAGCTTCCTCCCAGGTCGCCGCCGCCCGCGGCCAGCCGGGTGGCGCCGCTGATGCCGACAACATCCACCGGCAGAGCGCTGTTGTTGGTTTCGCCATTGCCGAGTTGCCCGCTGGCGTTGTCGCCCCAGCAGCGAACCGCGCCGCCTGAAACGATGGCGCAAGTGTGTTGATACATCGCGGCCAGCGAAACCGCATCGCGAATCCCGATCACCTCAACCGGGGTCAGGCTGTCGGTAGTCTGACCATTGCCCAGCTGGCCTTGCGCATTTCTGCCCCAGCACTTGATGGTTCCGTTGGCGATCAGCGCGCAGCTGTGCGCGGACCCCAACGCCACTGCGGTGGCGCCGCTAATCCCGACCACGTCCACCGCGATAAAGCTGTCGGTGGTGTTGCCGTTGCCGAGCTGTCCCTCCTCGTTGTATCCCCAGCATTTCAGCGCACCGCCAGCAACGATGGCGCAGCTGTGTCCATTGCCTGCGACCAGCGCGGAGGCGCCTGCAACGCCGAAAACGCCTACCGGAGTGGGGCTGCTGGCGGTCATGCCGCTTCCCAGTTGTCCGCGTCGGTTCGAACCCCAGCAATTGACCGCCCCGCCAGCAAGGCGCGCGCAGCTGTAGTGGCGCCCCGCGCTGATCGAGAACGCGCTGCCAAGGCCGACCACATTCGACGGCACGGTCGTAAAGGGCAATTCGCCAATGCCCAGTTGACCGGCTCGATTACTGCCCCAGCACGGAAGTTGCCCACCTGCAATCAGCGCGCAGGTGTGCCTGAGCCCGGTCGTGAGTGAGCTGACGCCGCTGATCCCGCTGACCTCTACCGGGGTGGATCGATTGGCGGTATCGCTATTGCCGAGCTGTCCGTAAACGCCATAGCCCCAGCAGCGAAGCGCACCACCGCCCACCGTCGCGCATACGTGCCAGCCACCGGCGGACACCGCGGTGGCCCCGCTCAGGCCGAGCACGTTGACCGGGGTCAAACGGGTGCTGGTGGTGCCATCTCCAAGCTGTCCATAAAAGCTGGATCCCCAGCACTTCACTGCCCCGCCGCTGACCAGGGCACAGCTGAAATAGCGCCCTGCGGTGACTTTCGTCGCGTCACTGATGCCGACCACATTGACCGGAATGTCGCTGTTGTCCCGATCACCATTGCCCAGTTGGCCGAAGTCGTTGGCGCCCCAGCACTTGACCGCGCCACTACCAACCACCGCGCAAGTGTGACCGTTGTCCTCCAGGTCGGTGCCGCCACCTGCGGCGACCGAAATCGCATCGCTGACGCCAAGGACCTGCACCGGCGTCGAGCGGTTGGTGGTCGTGCCATCACCCAGCTGGCCGAGATCGTTGCGTCCCCAGCACCAGATCGCACCGCCAGTGACAATCGCGCAGGTATGCCTGTCGCCGGCTGACAGAAGGGTCGCACCGCTGATCGCGGACACATCGACCGGTGTGTTGCTGCTGCTCGTCTGACCGTTGCCGAGTTCGCCGCCATCGTTGCGGCCCCAGCACTTGACCGTGCCGTTGGCGAGCAGCGCGCAGGTGTGACTGATGCCCGCGGCCAGGGATACCGCGTCGCGGATGCCAACGACATCGACCGGCGATGAACTGCTGACCCGGTTGCCGTCGCCAAGCTGGCCGTAGCTGCCGATCCCCCAACACTGCACGGCCCCACCCACGACCACCGCGCAGGTGTGCTCTGAACCGGCCGCGACCAGAGTCGCGCCTGGTACGAATGCCTTTTCCGCTGTCGCCGATTCCGGGTCCTGTGCGCTGACCCCAGAGGACATCAGCAAAGTAAGGACGCCCAGAAACACGATCAAGCTCGCCGCCACCCGGCGGCGGAAAGTCGCTGCCGCTGCGGCGGCCGGGATCGTGACGCATGCGTGGCTCGTCGCAACGAGCGATCGGTCCGTGGTCAGTTTCATCAGCTCACCCCTGACTAGGCACGAGCCCCAAGAGTAATAAGGACCCGCTGCGAAAGACAGTTTGGAATGGAATACTTCGTTATGACGCATCCCACGCCGGCCGACATCGGCTCGGAATCCGCAGGTCGATGACCGTACGCGGCTGACCTCGATGATGGCTTGCTATCACTCGATACCACGCAGGAAGGTCAGCGCAGGTGACTCGAGGAGGGGCGCCGAGCTTGGTATTGGGAGGGCATCGGCTCGCGCCGAAAGCGTCGATCCGTTTCGAATACCCGTGACCCTCTCGCAACGACGCTGAATGCCGATCGCGGTCCTTAGGCACAAAAAAACCCGCGAGAGGCGGGTTTCTTCGAACATCCTGGTGCTGGCGCGAGCGTCAGGATCGAATATTGGTGCCGAGAAGAGGCACATTCGGGTGTTTCCACCTTTGTGCACTTATACCCATATATCGCCCGAAACCCGCATGACAGCAGGGGTCCCGCACATTCGGTTTACACACTTTTCGGCGCTTTGGCCCTATTCTGGCCGTTCACGTCACACCAGAAATCACACCAGATGGCCAGCTTCACCAAGCGCGGCGACAAGTGGCGGGTGCAGGTTTACGACGGCCGGGGCAAGCGAAAGACTGCCACCTTCCGCACCAAGGCGGAGGCGCGAGTGTGGGCGCTGCATGCTGAGAATGAGCCGGCCGTGCTGCCCAGGCAGACGCTTGCGAAGGTTATGACGAGGTACAAGGAAGAGGTTGTCCCGCTGCACAAGGGGGCGCGCTGGGAACTGGTCAGGCTCAACGCCATGGCGAGATTGCCGCTCGCGGAGAAGGCGATCAGCGACATCACTGCCACTGACATAGCCGAATGGCGCGACTACCGGCTCACCGCGGTGCAGCCGGCATCGGTTGCCCGTGAGTGGAATCTGCTGAGCCAGGTATTCGAGTCGGCTCGGCGGGACTGGGGGCTGGTCCACACCAATCCCATGGCCGACGTGCGCCGACCACCGGACGGCAAGCCACGCAGTCGGCGGATCAGCGAGGACGAAGCGAACCGCGTGTGTCTGGCGCTGGGGTGGAGCGCTGGGGAGCCGGCCAACGCATCCCAGCGTATCGCAGTGATGTTCTTGCTGGCGCTGGAGACGGCGATGCGCTCTGGTGAGCTGTGCGCTCTGAGCTGGGATCGAACTCATCTGAGCCGGCGATTCGTGAGCCTGGATACATCCAAGAATAACGACGGTCGGGATGTGCCGCTGTCGTCGCGGGCGGTTGAGCTGATCGAGCTTTTGCCGGGCCGGAAGGGGTTGCTTTTCGACGTCGATGATCATTCACGCGACACGCTGTTCCGCAAAGGGATGCGTCGCACCGGCATCGAGGACATGACCTTCCACGACACCCGTCACGAGGCGATTACCCGGCTGGCTCGGAAGCTGGACATTCTGGACCTCTCGCGGATGACGGGTCATAAGGACCTGAAGATGCTGCGGCGTTACTACAACCCGACAGCCGAAGAAATTGCGTCGCGATTGGCGTGATCCGAGGCGCTGAGTGGGATCCTCAAAATTTATTTGTCATGACGGTCGCAAGCGGAATCCATGGCGCCTATCGAGCGCGTCGTCAGCTAAGCCGCTCATAACCCTAGACAAGTTGTTCTAGCGCGGATTTTGGCGTGTTTCGGCTCACCCACACGGCGTTCGGGTGGGGCCAATACGCTTAGCCGGAGGGGTATTCCGACTAGTGTAGGCTGCAACCTTCGAGCGAGGTTTTCGCCGCTTTTGGTCCATTCATACCGGGGGCTTTCCAGCAATTCTCTACTCGGAATTCGAAGTTCGCTTGAGAGGTTTCGAGCGCTCATTGCGCGGTCGGATAACGGCGGCGCGCAATGTGGATGTTGGCTACCGTGGGATAGGGGCTGAAACAGCCAGAGGCGTTGTAACTAGCAGGACGCCCGCCCCGTACAAGCTGCCAGTGCCTATGTAACGTCGAGCGGGGCTGAACCCGGAAACGTCCAAGGCCAAGTAGCCCTCACACAGGGATGCTTAGCCTTGACCATCTCACAGAGCTGTATGTGCAGAGCAGAGCTTTAAAGCTCTAGATCTTCCCTGGGTACGGGATTAGGGGGTGGGTTTTCGGCGCGGGGTGACTGGAAAAGGTGGGTCCGGTCCGGTTGGAGCACTGACTTTGGTCGTCATGCGGCCTCGCGACTCGGAGCTGAAACCCAGCTGGCACGTTACCGACATTCAACGCAACCAAGATGGATGGAGTTCTACATCTTGGCTTGTTGGCGAATGGAGGAGCGCGATGTCGGCTTTGAAGGAGGTTGAACGGATTCTGCGCATAACCGATGTAACGCGGGCGACTGGCCTGTCGCGATCGACGATCTACAACGAGATCGCCATGGGCAGGTTTCCGCGAGCCGTCCAGTTGTCCACGAGGACGGTGGGTTGGCGCATCAGCGCGGTCCAAGAGTGGATCGAGTCGCGCGAGCAGGCAGCAACGACTCGGTAGCCGTTTTCGCGCGAGACAGGAGCATGATCATGCAGCAGGATGTTGAGCTACACCCGCTATGTACGTTTTTCCCTAGGCTCGGCAGGCTCGAACTCGCCTCACTGGCCGAAGACATCAAGACTCACGGTCTGCGCGAGCCGATCACAACGATCAACGGCATGATTCTGGACGGCGGCAACCGATCTCGTGCTTGCGAGATGGCCGGTGTTGAGCCGCGCTACGTGGAGTACGACGGCACCGATCCGGTTGCGTTCGTGCTCTCGAAGAATCTGGAGCGTCGCCACCTGACTCCCGGCCAGCGCGCCGCGATCGTGGCTGCGGCGCAGGACTGGAGCAAGGCGCATCCGCAGGGCAAGCCGGAAACATGCAACGTTGCACCTTTAGCGACCGTCGCGGACCGCGCCGAGCTTTCGGGCGCCAGTCATCGCACCCAGCTGATGGCCGACAAGGTGGCGCGGGAGAATCCCGAACTTGCGGCACAGGTCGCCCACGGCGACATCAGTCTGCCGGCGGCAGCGAAGCAGCTGGCACCCAAGGTCGAACCGGAATCCAAACCGGCCACAGATGGCCACTTTGACGATCCGCCGCAGGCCCCGCCGCCGCCCGAAGGCGATCCGCCGCCGCCTCCGTATCCCGCCCCTGAAGCACCGGACGCGCCACCACCACCCCCAACCGAGCTTGAACTCGCAGCGGCCGAGATCACTGATCTGAAGGACCGCCTTAGCGAGCTGGCCGAAATGGCAGAGGAAACCAGGGCCGACAACGAGTCCATGTCGGTGGCATTCGAGGCTAACGAACCGCTGGTCGCCGCCCTCGCCGAGGCGAAGAAGTACCGCGAGCAGAACCGCATCCTGCAGACTCGCATCACTGGTCTGATGAACGAAAAGGGCGAGCTGGTCCGGATCATTAGGGGGCTGCGCAGGTCTGTAACTAAGCTGGAGAACGTCTCGAAGAACCCTGCTAATGGAACGGCATGATGTGCTCAGGATTCCGAGCAAATTCTAGAATCTGCGACACCTCATCTGGCAATCCTTCGCCAATACCCGAATTTGCTCCCTTAGAAGTCATGCCGAGACACGTATCCATCAGGATGCGACGGCACTCGCGTGGCAACGCCTTCGCATGTCAACCTACCCAGTGAGCACACTAGCGCCGGTGCCGATGGGTTACGGAGTATCGCGCGAGCCGTGGCTGGTGACTTGAAGATGTCGTGAACGATCGTGACCAATAGGGCGGGGTCCTGTCGACATCCTCACGCTGGATGGCGGTTGAAAACGGGGCCCTGTCGAACGCGCTGGCCTGGTACCGATCTAAAAGGCGACCCCAAACAGCGGAATCCTTTCGATCGGCGGCAGATCACCCAGCCAGATCGTTGGTACTGGGTACAAGACGAAACTGGAGGTCAGGTCGGCGAAGCGCTCGGCTTGTTCCCGGGTGGCGAAGGGTTTGGTCAGCGGTACGTCGCGATCCTTGCAGACGATCCAGCCCTTGGCTGATTGGCTTACGTGTCGGCCAAACGCTCGGAACTCGACGACCGCTTCGCTCAGTTCCATCTTGAGCGCGCGGCAGAGTTGGGCCGCGGCTTTGGGTAGGGTCTTGCGATAAAGCGCGTCTGGCGGCTTGTACTTGGACCAGAAGACGTTCTGGAGTGCCGGCGTGCTCAGGCTTAGGCCATCCACACCGAGTTCCTGTGCCCACCAAAGCATCAGTTTCAGCGCTAATAGCGGCCACTCTTTGGCAAAAGGGGCAGAAGCCACGGTGCGCTGGCGCGTCGTTCCTGCGTCCTTTGATTGCGCATGGAGGTCGGCATGCCAGTCGCTCTGGACTTCGTCCAAGAACAAGACTCGCCTGCCATCCTCAGTCGGACGAACGCTGATTCTCAGATGGACCAGCACATTTCGGGTTCGGTAGTGCCGGGACCTGTAGTCCTGCGGCCAATTGTCAAGTTGAACCAGGATCTCCCGATACTGGGTCGCGCCCGGCAGGGTGTATCGACGCCAAGCTGGACGGTCAATGCTGCGTTGGTAGGTCCTATGGCGTCGAGAGATTTCGTAATCCGCGGCTGCCATGGCGGACTGTGGATCGTCAAAGCCGACCGTTTTGGCGTTGTGCAAAGGCTTTCCGTGATCGTCGAGGATTCGCCATACGTGGCGCCGAGGGCTGACCAGATCAGCCCGCCAGGATTCCCGCACCACTGACCAGTCAAAGCCATCAAGCCAATAGCGACGGATAGCATGCGGCTCCCGATTGGCGTCTGTTGCAGATGCCCTGCCTGATCGGCCAGTAAACTTGGGCGCCGTGACTCGCGCACAGCATTCAACCCAGCCTTTGGCAGTCACGTAGCCAAAGGAGGCTTCACGCACCAGCTTCGGCCGCACATGTTCCAGATCGATGCGGCGAAGTACGTCCGCCATGGACCACACCGATAGCGGGGGTGCCAGACTGAGCCTTTCCAGGATGCCACTTAGATCCAACTCCTCGGCGCGGATGCCTCGAGCGGTCAGCCCTTTCAACGTTGCCAGCCATTGCTCAACGGGCGCTCGACGCAGCCCAAGCCCGGCTATCGCATCAACCAGTGCCGCAGCAATGGGCGGGGAGGCCAGCTGGATGGCGTAGTGATTGTTGGGAACCCGGGGTCGTCGATCCAAACGCTCACGATGCTTCGCGATCCAAGCGATGAACCAACGCTCACCGGGGGATCGGTCTGGCGACAACGAACGCTGAAGGTTGAACAGCCAACGTCTGGCAGTGATGCCAAGGTATCGCCACTCTGTGTGGCCGCGAACCGGTCGCACCATATCGATCAGGGGTGCGTAGTCGCGATAAGTGCCGTGGATGGGTAGGGTCACCCGCAACCGCCGGTGATGCTCGTCCCAGCGGTTCAAAGAGAGGCCCACATGGTCACCGCGCGCGGTCCGAAAGTAATGCGGTACCGGGGGCCTGGGTTCCATTCCGTGCGATCGGTGGTCTGGGTCTGCAGTCTAGCTGCAGTCAGGGGGTGGATATGCCATCTGCACCATGTCTAGCGCTTTCGCAGTAGCGGAGACTTGGTACCCAAGGCCGGTCAGTCGAGTCCCAAGGGCGATCCGAGTTAGCCAGAGGGTTGGGCTGTGGATTCGTTATTAACTAAGCATCGCGGTCGCAGCTTGGTGGCATCGCCGGCTTGGTGGTCACGCATTCTTGGGCCACATCCCATGACGTCAGATCATTGTTTGCCACACGGCGTGTGGGTCCGCCTTAGTGACTTTCCTGGGGTAATTCCACGTTGCCAAGTTCCCCCGCAGCGACTGCCTGGGAGGATTTCCGCGCGGCACTCACTATAGCCTGTGCACGGCCCCGTTGCTGAGAACGTGGGCGAGGGCGATTGTCTGAGCTCTTCCCTGGGAGCCGGCGTCTTGCTACAACCAAAGACGGGCAGGGATTCTTTGCCCATGAGTTCCAGGAGAATTCGCAGGTGACGTCAACCGGAATAGGTCAGTGATCGTCACGAGTCCGTCCGCGTTGCGCGTCGGCCGTTATGCCTACCTGCCTCCGACTGCTTGTCGATGGCGATGACCATCTCCAACGACACGAGCACGAACTTCGGGCACCTTGAAGCGCACGATGCACAGCTGGTGCGGCTGGGGATGCTGGCCGAGCGCTACTTTCCCGAGGATCCGAATACGGCTCTGTTGAAGCTGCGTCAGCTGGCCGAATTGCTCGCTCAGCTGATTGCCAGCAAGGTCGGTATCTACACCGCTCCGGAAGAACCCCAGTTTGAGCTGCTTCGGCGGTTGGAGCTTCAGGGGGTCTTGAACCGCGATATGGCCCAGCTGTTCCACCAGGTGCGGCATGCCGGAAATGAGGCGACGCACGCGATGGCGGGCGACCACCGGGAGGCGCTAACTGCGCTGCGGCTGACTTGGCAACTCGGTGTCTGGTACCACCGTACCTTCGGTAACCCGGCATTCAAGTCGGGACCGTTTGTTCCACCCAAGGCGCCGAAGGACGAGAGTGCGGAATTGCGATCGGAACTCGATCGCCTGGCGGAGGCCCTGGCTGAGCATCGCGCCGCGCAGCGCGAGGCCAGCGAGCAGCTGGCTGCCGCCGAAGCCCAGCTGCGCAACGCCAAGGACGAGCAGTCATTCTGGGAGCAAATGGCGGCGGAGGCTGACCAGGCCAAGTCCGAGCTTCAGCAAAAGCTGGTCGCGCTCCAGGCTCAGGCCGCTACTCAGACCACCGTGGAGCTGGCCGAGATCATGCAGGCGGCTGACTCTGCTGCGGCGAATGTCGAACTCAACGAAGCGGACACTCGCAAGCTGATCGATCAGCAGCTGCGCGACGTTGGCTGGACGGTGGATACGGCGACGCTCACCTACGCCAAGGGTGCGCGCCCCGAGAAGGGCAAGAATCTGGCTATCGCTGAGTGGCCGACCAGCAGCGGTCCCGCCGACTATGTATTGTTCCTCGGCTTGATGCCGGTCGCGGCGGTGGAGGCTAAACGGCACAACACCGACGTCTCCGGTTCGCTGCAGCAGGCCAAGCGCTACAGCCGCACCTTCGCGTTGGCGCCAGATCAGCTGTCGCCTGGCGGTCCTTGGGGCGAGTTTCAGATTCCCTTTGTGTTCTCCTCCAACGGGCGTCCTTACCTACGCCAGCTCGCCACCCGCAGCGGCACCTGGTTCTGCGATCTGCGCAATCCCGACAACCACGGCTATGCGCTGGACGGCTGGTACGAGCCGGAAGGGCTCAAAGCGCTGCTCAAGCGTGACGACGCGATCGCCAATCAACGTCTGCGGGAAGAACCCTTCAACTATGGCTTCCAGCTACGCCCATTTCAGCTAGCTGCGATTGCCGCGGTTGAGGCAGCGATCGCTGCGGGGCAGCGCGAGATCTTGCTGGCGATGGCCACTGGCACTGGCAAGACCAAGACCTGCATCGCGCTGGTCTATCGCTTGCTGAAGGTGGAGCGAGTCAATCGCGTGCTGTTCCTGGTCGACCGCTCGGCCCTGGGCGAGCAAGCGGCGAATGCTTTCAAGGACACCCGGATGGAGAGCCTGCAGACCTTCGCCGATGTGTTCGGCATCTTGGAGGTTGGAGACAAGACTCCGGAAACCGCCACCAAGGTCCACGTCGCCACGGTCCAGGGGATGGTCAAGCGCTTGCTGTACCCATCCGAAGGCACGGCTCCGCCCGCGGTTAGTCAATACGACTGCGTGGTGGTCGACGAATGTCATCGCGGCTATCTGCTCGATCGCGAGCTGTCCGACACCGAGCTGGGCTTCCGCGGCTTCGACGACTACATCTCCAAGTATCGACGGGTGCTGGACTATTTCGACGCGGTCAAAATCGGTCTAACGGCCACCCCCGCACTACACACTACGGAGATCTTCGGCCCGCCGATCTACCATTACGGCTACCGCGAGGCGGTGATCGATGGCTATCTGGTTGATCATGAGCCGCCGATTCAGATCAATACCCAGCTATCGACTGAAGGAATCGGTTGGCAGGCCGGCGAGCAGGTGACCATCTACGACCCCTCGAAGTTGCAGATCGACCTGTTCACCACCCCGGACGAAATCCGCATTGACCTGGAAGACTTCAATCGCAAGGTCATCACCACCGCCTTCAACCAGGTCGTGTGCGAGTTTCTGGCCAGCGAGATTGACCCATCCTCCAAACAGAAAACCCTCATCTATTGCCTCAGCGACGCCCATGCCGACTTGGTCGTGGACCTGCTGAAGAAGGCCTTCGCCGAGCAATATGGCAGCGTCGAAGACGATGCGGTGCTGAAGATTACCGGTGCCGCCGACAAACCGCTGGCACTGATCCGCCGCTACAAGAACGAACGCATGCCCAATGTCGCGGTCACCGTCGATCTGCTTACCACCGGCATCGACGTGCCTGAGATTTGCAACTTGGTGTTTCTACGCCGGGTCGGCAGCCGCATCCTGTTCGATCAGATGCTCGGTCGGGCCACCCGGCTATGTCCGGAGATCGGCAAGGAATGTTTCCGCGTATTCGATGCGGTGAGGATCTACGAGGCCCTGGCCAACATCACCGAGATGCGCCCGGTGGTGGTCAATCCGAACATCAGTTTTGCGCAGCTGGCCGACGAGCTGATTGACCCGACCAGCGATCCGCAAACTGCGCTGGTGCGGGACCAGTTTGTGGCCAAGCTACAGCGCAAGAAGCGCCATCTGAGCGAGCGCGACCATACCGACTTCGAAAGCCTAGCCGGGGTGCCGGTTGAGCAGTTCCTCGAGCAGCTACGCGCGATGCCGCTGGCCGCCGTCGCCGACTGGTTCGTGCAGCATCCCGGCTTGGGCGAGATTCTTGACCGGCGCGGGCAGGGGGCCAACGCACCGGTGTTGGTTTCCGAACACCCCGATAGGCTGGTGTCTACCGAGCGCGGCTACGGTGCGGCCAACAAGCCGGAGGACTATCTGAAGGCCTTCGCCGAGTTCATCAACAGCCGCAGCAACGCCATACCGGCGCTGGTGACCGTGCTCACACGCCCAAGAGAACTCACCCGCAAGCAGCTGCGCGAGCTGGCGCTGGAGCTGGATCGCGCCGGCTATTCGGAAACCCGACTGGCCACCGCCTGGCGCGAGATGACCAATCAGGACATTGCCGCCCGCATCGTCGGCTACATCCGCCAGGCCGCGATGGGTGACGCTCTGGTTCCCTTTGATCAGCGGGTGGATCGCGCACTGCAGACCATACTGGCCTCCAAAAGCTGGACAATGCCGCAGCGCCAGTGGCTGCAGAAGATCGCCGCCCAGACCAAAGCCAACCTGATTGTCGACCGCGACGCGCTGGATGATCCAGATCTGGTGTTCAAGCGCGAGGGTGGGGGCTTTGCGCGGCTGGACCGCATCTTCGCCGGCGAGCTTTCGCAGGTGCTGACCAATTTCAATGAATCACTTTGGGCGCCCGCCGCCTAACGACTGGACCTATGACCATTACCCACGACATCGTCCAGAAGCTCTGGAACCTGTGCAACATCCTCAAAGATGACGGGGTGACCTACCACCAGTACGTCACCGAGCTCACCTATCTGCTGTTTTTGAAGATGGCCAAGGAGACCGGCACCGAGGAGCAGATTCCCGAGGGCTATCGCTGGGATGATCTGGAGCAGAAGACCGCGCCCAGCCGCCTGACCCACTACAAGTTCACCCTGGTCGAGCTGGGCGTTGAGGGCTCGGCCCTGGTGCGGGAGATCTTCAGCAACGCCACCTCGTTTATTAAGAAGCCCGCCACGCTGTCGTCGCTGGTCAGCGAGATCGACAAGCTGGACTGGTACAGCGCCCGGCAGGAAGGGCTGGGCGATCTGTACGAAGGGCTGCTGGAGAAGAACGCTAACGAGAAGAAGTCCGGCGCCGGCC